>JADFWA010000105.1 GCA_015222855.1 Pseudomonadota bacterium
CATTTATGACAGTCTCGTGGGCTCGGAGATGTGTATAAGAGACAGGAAGTTGGTTAACAGCACGTCAACACTCTTAAAACGGTAGCCGGGGTATATGAACAGCCCCGTATGTCCTGATGATTGTTTTATCATTCCCCTGACGTCAGCAATGGATTCCAGCACCCGGGTTGAAGTTGTTCCCACAGCGATGACTCTTTTTGCACGATTTATGATTCCGGCAGCTTCCTCGCCTATCTCAAAGAACTCTTCCTCCATGACGTGGTCTTCCACAGATTCGGTTTCTATGGGAAGGAAGGTGCCGTATCCTACATGCAGTGTGACGTAGGCAATATCAACTCCCTTCTCTTTCAGGGTTGAAAGGACGCTCGGGGAAAAATGAAGACCCGCGGTGGGCGCCGCCACCGAGCCAGGCACACGAGCGTAAACTGTCTGATACCTTTTAATGTCATAGAGGGATCTTTCGCCCCCCTTTTCCCTTTTAATATAAGGCGGAAGAGGGGCCCTTCCATGCTTTTCCAGAAAACTGTCAAACTCAATTTCCGTTTCGAACCTGAGGAGCCATTTCTTATCTGAAATTCTTTCGATTACCTCTGCCCTGCATCCCTCATCAAAGAATATTCCGGTTCCGGCACTGATTCTCTTTGCCGGTCGTAATAACACTTCCCACATATGGGATAAAGTAGCCTCGTGGCCTCTTCTTGAGAGGAGGAGTATTTCCACAGCTCCACCGGTTTCTTTTTTGCCGATTAGCCTTGCGGGGATTACCCTGGAATTGTTTATGACCAGGCAATCTCCCTTCCTGAAAAATTCCGGAATGTCATAGAAGAATCTGTCCTCGATTGCCCCGCTTTTCCTGTCTACAATCATCATCCTGGAATGGTCTCTTGCAACGGATGGTTGTTGAGCGATCAGTTCTTCAGGGAGATTGTAATTGAAATCTTCTAATTTCATATCAATGGGTGTGAAATAGTATAAATAGAGTTGTGAGTTGTGGGAAATAGTCGAAAAATGCTTCAAAGTCAATGAAATTATTGTAATGGTTTGCAGGGGTCAGGGATCAGTAGTCAGGCTGATTTTTCTGGTTTTTCCTGATCCCTGACCGGGGGCGCATCCCGTAAGGGGGCGCAATATAAAAAATATATTCCTTGCCGGGGAGCCGCGCCTTTAGGCGTGAGCTTCATAACTGTCAACTTCTCCCGAAATAGACGAAGATCAGACCGGTAATGACTGCCGACAGTCCCAGAATCCTCAGGGTTGTATCGGGTATTTCCTGCACCTTCATGAGATAGGTCTTAATCTTTTCCGGAAAGGCAAAATAGGGGAGACCCTCGATTATCAAAACCAGTCCTATAACACAGAGAAAAAATTTCATCGTTTTCTAATCCTTATAGTTACTATTCAGCCACCAAGGCACCAACTGTCGCCCCGCTCCGATGCTGGATGCTTGATACCGGATAAAATTCCGCCTGTAGCTAATCTAAAATATCCAGCATCCAGTATCCAGCATCTATTTTCTCCTTTGTGCCTGAACATTTGTCTTCGCTTCATCCCACAGACGATCCATCTCTTCAAGAGTCGCGTCGGATGGGGTTTTCCCCTGATCCTTCAATTTTTCTTCGATGTAAGAGAATCTGTCAGTAAATTTCCTGATGGAAGACCTCAGGGCTTCATCCGCGTTGACCTCCGCGAATCTGCTGAGATTTACCATGGAGAGGATAAGGTCGCCGATCTCGTCTTTGATCTCGCCTTTTTCCTTTGATTTGAGGGCAACTTTAAGTTCTCTTAACTCTTCCTCAATCTTTTCCAGGACACCGTCGATATTTTCCCAGTCA
>JADFWA010000106.1 GCA_015222855.1 Pseudomonadota bacterium
AATTTAACTAATTTAACCACACCCAACAAATCTATCTCGCAATTTCAATTCCCATGGATCTCGCTGTTCCTTCCACAATTTTCATGGCCCCTTCCATATCCACGGCATTAATGTCACTATATTTTATCTCGGCAATCTCCCTTACCTGTTTGTCCGTTACTGTTCCCACCTTCTCCCTTTTGGGATCTCCGGAACCCTTCGCGATCTTGGCCGCCTGCTTGAGAAGAACGGAAGTCGGCGGCGTTTTAGTAATGAAGGTAAAGGATCTGTCAGCATATACAGTTATTATTACGGGTATAATCATTCCTTCCTGATTCTGCGTCATGGCATTGTACGCCTTACAGAACTCCATAATATTCACCCCATGCTGACCCAGGGCCGGACCTATAGGTGGTGACGGAGAAGCTTTCCCTGCCTGAATTTGAAGTTTTATGCTTGCTATAACCTTTTTTGCCATTTTGATCACCCTGACTTTGAGTTCCGAGTTTAAAGTTTAGAGTTCCGAGTTTAACCCCTTTGTTAAAATCAATTCCGAATAACCTGTATAAAATCCAACTCCACCGGCGTTGATCTGCCGAAGATACTAACGATAACTCTCAATTTTCCCTTGTCGGGCTTAACCTCGTCAACCACTCCGTCAAAGTTTGTAAACGGACCATCTATGATTTTTACGTGGTCCCCGATTTCAAACTCATATTTAGGTTTCGGCTTCAAGGTTCCTTCATCTATCCTGGTCCTCAGAAGCTCAACATCACTATCCGGTATCGGGGTCGGCTTATCTTTACTCCCGACAAACCCAGTGACTTTGGGGGTATTTTTTACTATGTGCCATGCCTCGTCGTTCATCTCCATTCTTACAAGTATGTAACCCGGAAAGAATTTTCTCTTGGAAGTCTTTTTTTTACCGCTAACCAGCTCGACGACATCTTCCTCAGGTATAAGGATGTCAGAAAAATACTCCTGCATCCCTGAGGTTTCTATTCTATCCTGCATGGCAAGCTTGACCCTGCCCTCAAAACCCGAATATGTGTGAACGACATACCATTTAAAGGCCATATATATATTCAACCCAAAAACAATCTTAATATTCTGGTAAGACCGAAGTCTACGATGCTGAGAAATAAGGATACGACAACAACGAAAACAACAACGACGGAAGTGGAGGCCAAAGCCCCCTTAGGTGTCGGCCATACAACCTTTTTCAGCTCAACCTTTGCCTCTTTCAAAAACTGTTTTATTTTATTTATTTTATCCATCAATACACATTCACCAATATGAAATGTTTGCATATTACGCAAACATCTCAATACATAAAAAATGGCAGGCCAGGAGGGACTTGAACCCCCAACATCCGGATTTGGAGTCCGGCGCTCTATCCATTAGAGCTACTGGCCTGTACATGCCATAAGTGAAGTCTCTACCCACTGCAAGGCAGTGGCTTCAAGTTATTGACTATAACTCAACTAAGATCATAAAATTCGAAATTCGTAAAATGTAAATCGTTATTCGATTCCCGATCTCCGGTTTCCGACTTACGAATTGCGATTTTCGAATTAGTTATTTTGTTTCCCTGTGAACCGTGTGTACCCGACAAAATTTACAATATTTCTTCAACTCAAGACGATCCTGCATGGTTCTTTTGTTCTTCGTCGTTGAATAATTTCTCTGCTTACATTGAGTACAGGCCAGAGTTATTATATTTCTCATTATAAACCTACTCTCACTGAAATGGAGCCCACGACCAGGATTGAACTGGTGACCTCATCCTTACCAAGGATGTGCTCTACCGACTGAGCTACGTGGGCCGGTTAAGGTTTAAATTGGAGCGGGAAACGGGATTCGAACCCGCGACCCTCAGCTTGGAAGGCTGATGCTCTAGCCACTGAGCTACTCCCGCTTCGAAACCTTTGCAAAACGTCCCCTTCTGCCCAATCTCAATTAGAGGCAAAAGGTGAAGGGAAATAGAAAAAACCCTTGACCTTGAACAAAATTGAACATTTCGCAAAGGGCTCGTTTCATGGTGGAGGGGGGAGGATTCGAACCTCCGTAGGCTTCGCCGGCAGATTTACAGTCTGCTCCCTTTGGCCACTCGGGAACCCCTCCCTGGAGCTGGCGATGGGATTCGAACCCGCGACCTGCTGATTACAAATCAGCTGCTCTACCAACTGAGCTACGCCAGCTTTCCCCACAATACCAACCCAAAAAACCAGAACTTAGGATGCTAGTATTAAAAATAGAACTTGTCAAGAGTTTTTTGACACATTTTAACGGGCACTTTATTCGCTTTCGCCAAAAATATCGGCAGAAAAGATATAAATCCGGGTATCCTTATCCGCCCAGGCGTTGGATGGAAGGCCGGCTTTATGGCAGGTTTCCTCCAAAAAGGTAAGTCTGTCCCATTCATATCGCGTGGCCACCTGGGGAAGGAGAAGGCCGGAATAGAAACCCTTTACTATATAGATTCCATGTACACCGACTTCAATTTCGCTTATATCCTTAATTTCCCTCAACGGGCTGAGAGCTGATATCTCAATCGACAGGTCTTTCAACTCTTCCCGGTCAACCGGAGGGAATCTCGGATCATTAAAGGCAGCGGACAGGGCCATCTCGGAAATTGTCATGTGCAAGGGATTTTTCGCCTCTATAAATCCTATACATCCCCTCAGTTGCCCATGTTTCTGGAGAGTAACAAAAGCCCCTCTTTTCTCCTTAAGGATGGTTGATTCTATCTGAAATTCAGGGGGATTCTTGCCGGCAAGCCTGCATTCAATCGTACTCCTGGCAATTTCAAGGAGATTGTCTTTTTCCGTCTCCGTAAGCCCCATATCAACTCCCGCCTCTCTCTTACCCCTGGCAGAGCCAATATAAAAAACTGCAGAAGCGTACCCGACGACACCGCTTTTATCACCCGTAACATCTCCTGAATTGGCATATTTCAGCACCTTCGCCCCGGTGGCGCCAAGCCTTTTCGCAATTATCATGGCAACGGCAATCGCCCCGCCACCACAAGCCTCACAGGCGCCTCTTTCCATATCTTTTAAAAGCCCTTCAACGTCCATCCCCTTTATGTGATCCAACACCACCGAATCCAGCTTAACGGCCTTTTCATAGGTGTGAAAATGGGAAAGATCGGAACTTCCTACTATAAGGACTTTTTTACCGGTTATAGACTTGTAAATGGCAT
>JADFWA010000107.1 GCA_015222855.1 Pseudomonadota bacterium
GGCTAAGGGCTAAAGGCTTTTGTTGGGTTTCGTGCCTCCCGCCAGAGGCGGATCTTCGACAACCCAACCTTTTACCTTTAACCTTTTGCCTTTTACCTTTCGCCTTATCTCCGCTTAAACATCTTCTCTAACTCTCTAACATCAAGCTGCACATAAGTCGGTCTTCCATGCGGACAGGTCGAGGCAAATGGAGTTGAATCAAGTTCCTTGCATAGACTATCCACCTCAGCTTCCGTCAACCTGTGGTTTGCCTTGACAGCGCCCTTGCATGACAGCAGTGTAAAGACCTTATCCCTTGCGTCTTTAACACTCTGTAACTTTCCTGTATCTGAAAATTCCCCGATAATATCAAGAAGCATCGTCTTGGGTTCAATACTGCCGGATAAAATGGCGGGAACCGACTTCACCACAACGGTATTGCCCCCATACGGTTCCACTTTTATGCCTGCATCCTCCAGTACCCCGGTATATTCCATAAGCAGGGCAAAATCCGCCGGCGGAAGACTCACGATCTCCGGCATCAATAAACCCTGGCTCGCAACCTTTTCACCCTGCGACGCCCTTCTTAGCTTCTCAAACAGCACCCGTTCATGAGCGGCGTGCTGATCTATCAAAATAACCCCATCAGGAGAAGAAAAAACAAGATAGGTGGCAGCGACCTGACCTATATATTCGAGAGAGGAAAATGATAATTTCTCCCCTTCAGAGATTTTCCACATCTCTGCCTGTCCGGCAGTGGGACCTTCATCTGTAAAATCCCCCCATCCCCCCTTTACCAAAGGAGGGGACAAGGAGGGACTTTTCCCTTTAGAAAAGGGGAGGTGGGGGGGGATTCTGGTATCCGATGAAATCGTGTATCTCTTCAGCGCCTCCTCGACCCGCCCCACGTACTCTTGAGCCACTGTCGATGTTTCCGATACAGGAGAGAGGGCAGCCAATACTCTTGCAAGCGCCTCAACCACGATCTCGTAAACCTCCCTCGGGCTTCTAAAACGCACCTCCATCTTTGTGGGATGTACATTTACGTCCACATCATCGGGAGAAAAATCGAGAAACAATACCACTGACGGGTATCTTCTTGACTCAATCAACTTCCTGTAAGGGGTCATAACGGCATGGTTCAAAAAACTATCCCTTATAAACCTTTTGTTTACGTAATAAAGCATCCCTTTTGTGTTCGACCTGGTAAAATGTGGTCTCGAAATAAACCCGCTCAGACTGACATCTTCTCTTTTCCCCTCCACATACAGGATATTTTTTCTCAAATCTCCACCCAGAACCATGGAAACCCTCTCAGACAAGTCTTTGGTCCTGGGGATATTCAGGATAGTCCTCCCATTTGCCACAACCTTTACCTTGACGTCAGGGTGCGGCAGGGCCAATCTTGTTATGGTATCAACACAATGTCCCTGTTCGGTGGAATCCTTCTTTAAAAACTTCTTTCTGACCGGAACGGAATAGAATATATCGCTGACAGATACGGATGTACCGACGGGACAGCCTGCCTCCATAACCTCTTTGACTTCCCCACCCTCGACCGTCACCCTGGTCCCCGACAAGGACTCTTCCCTTCTCGTCACCATCTCAACCCTGGAAATTGACGCAATGCTGGGAAGGGCCTCACCCCTGAAACCAAATGATCTGACCTTATATATATCATCAAAAGTGTATATCTTGCTGGTGGCATATCTTTCAAAGGCCAGAACGATATCCTTACTCTCTATTCCCTCTCCATTATCGACGACCTTTATAGACTTTTTGCCCCCATTTTCCAGCTCAATGACAATATCCGTCGCCGCCGCATCAAGGGAATTTTCCATGAGCTCCTTCACTACAGACGAAGGCCTCTCCACCACTTCTCCTGCCGCTATCTTGTTAGTCAGATCTTCGGGTAAAACGACGATCTTTCCTTTGTCGTGATTCATACACCTGCCCTCGCCAAATGTAGGGTGGCATTTTACATGCCGCCGAAAACGGTCGGGTGTAAAACCCGACCCTACAAAACATAAAAGACCGCAACTACCGGCGGTTGCGGTCTTTTTGTAATCAGTTCACAATCCACAAATCAATCCAGTACGATCATTACCCTACACTTTTTCAGGAAGGCAAGATTTTCAGCGGCAGCCCTGATCATCTGGGCATCCGCATTACTGATAACAATATTGGCCTGACCGGGACTTTTGGTACTCAATCCCTTGATAGTAATCGGGTTGTTGGTAACCCTGGGGTTGCTCTGGGCCGCCGTCAGATCCCTGGCATAACCACTCATGCCCTGCTGAACCGCGAATTCCCGATCCACCTGCATGGAACCATAGACTTCCCTGCCATCCTCATCAACAACCTTCGGAGACATGGCCGGACGCGCGCTAATACCACGGGCATCGATTACCAACCCCGTGTAAACCGGACCTGCCGGTGCAGCCGGTGCAGCAGGTGCATATCCCGGCGGAGTTGGGGCAACCGGCCTTCCAGCCTGTTCAATCTCCATGACCCTTGGAAGCATTATCTGTACAAGACCGCCGCTCATCGACATTCTCATGGTTACTTCTACCGTCCCGTCGGAGAGGTATTCTTTCTTGACAATCTGAGCCCCCCTGACCATCCCTTCGACCCTGGTTCTTATAATATCACTCTCGACAGCAAAATTTGCTACCATAGTTGTAGCGGTCACCTGTACGCCTTTTACCACTTCAAGCAAGTTCCGGTAGGCATCTACCTTTGCCGCCCTGAGCGCCAGGGGACGAGCCTGTGGCAAACCGAAATACTTCTTGGGAGGAGCTCCTATCCCGACAGCCTCAATAACCCCTGTGGACCAGTTAATGCTGCCATTATCACCTACCGGCTCAACAAACTGTGCCTGTTGTGCCATACTTCCCTGATCATCACAAAAACCTGTCGGGACAGTCAGAAAAAACATACCAACTATCAAACCGATTATTAAAAACCACTTTATCTTCATAGTATCCTCCTTTTACGGTTTCGAGAACTTTGAAAATATAAAGTCGAAACTCTCCCCCTCGCACTTCCTGGTTTAATAACAAAAAGTCAAGGATGTTTCAATAAATATTCCGTGACACGGGCTTTTAAAAGTTTTATATGAAAGGTTCAAGGCAAAGGGCTAAGGGCTAAAGGCGTAAGGAAAAAACTTGATAGGTAAAACCTTTCGCCTTTCGCCCTTTGCCTTTTGCCTGTTATA
>JADFWA010000108.1 GCA_015222855.1 Pseudomonadota bacterium
CTCGGCTGTCTAAGCGATTCACCATTATGGACAGGCGGGACGCCTGTCCTACTGTGTTGGAAGGGTCAATGTCTATTTTTGGGTTGTAGGGGCGTATTGCATACGCCCCTATTGCAATACGCCCCTACGTGGTGCCGTATTTTTCACACTATCTTCATCAAGCTGTAATCAAATTGTAACATTCGTACTGTATTCTTCACCCCATAAAATGAAGGAGGATAAAAAAGATGTTTAGAATGATGAGAGTATTAGTATTGAGTTTGATGTGCTTGATGTTGGGTTGGGGTGCAGCCTCCGCGGGTGAGACCATCGTGATCAAGGGTTCGACAACGGTTCTTCCCGTGGCCCAGGCAGCGGCGGAGGCGTATATGAAGAAACATCCGGAGGTTAATATCTCTCTCTCCGGCGGCGGTTCAGGCAATGGGATTAAGGCCCTGATAGATGGCTCCACGGACATTGCCAATGCCTCGCGTTTCATAAAGGGTAAAGAGATAAAGCTTGCCATGGAAAAGGGGGTCTATCCCGTTCCACATCGTGTGGCTATTGATGCCATTGTTCCGATCGTTCATCCAGAAAATCCGGTGAAGGATCTCACGATTGAACAGATGAGCCTCATTTATCAGGGAAAAATCAGAAACTGGAAGGAGGTTGGCGGGAAAGACAAGCGGATTGTTGTGGTTTCCAGGGATACCAGTTCAGGCACATATGAGGTCTGGGCGAAGAAGGTTCTTCATAAGGCCAAAGTAACACCCAGAGCTCAACTGCAGGCATCCAACGGGGCGATTGTTCAGGTCATATCCAAAAACAGGTATGCCATCGGTTATATCGGTCTCGGCTATCTGAACCGGAGCGTAAAGACAATAAAGGTGAGCGGGATTGAGGCCACAGTCCAGACCGCCCTGTCCGGGACATATCCCATTGCAAGGCCGCTTTTCATGTTTACCGACGGCTGGCCAAAGGGAACAGTATCGGATTTCATCAATTTTGTTGTCAGCCCCGAAGGGCAGGGAATTGTCAAAAAGGAAGGTTTCGTGCCGTTGTATTAAAGAAGGTGAAAGGTAAAAGGCGAAGGGTGAAGGGTGAAGGGTGAAAGATGAAGGGCGTGCAATAGTAGGGTGGCATTTTATATGCCACCGTTTGCGGTCGGGTGTAAAACCCGACCCTACAATCAAAAGACTAAAGGTACAAAGTATATTGCCTTTAATCCTTTTTCGGGTTCTGTTATGTCCAGAAAGTTTAAAGAAATAATTATAAAGAATGTTTTTTTCTTTTTCGCGCTGGTTTCCATATTTATCCTGGGACTTATCGTTATCTTTCTCTTTAGAGAGGGTTTGCCCATATTCAAGGTGGTTTCTGTCAAGGATTTTATCTTCGGCAACGAGTGGTATCCTACTTATGATCCGCCGGATTTTGGTATATGGCCTCTTATTGTCGGCTCCATTATCGTCACATTTTTTGCCACATTTATAGCGGTTCCTCTGGGCGTTCTTTCGGCGATATATATCTCCGAGATTGCCCCTCCCCTGATGAAAGAGATCCTCAAACCTGCGATTGAACTCCTTGCAGGTCTTCCTTCGGTTGTGCTTGGATTTTTCGGGATGGTAGTTTTGGCTCCATGGCTTCAGGAGACCTTTGATCTGCCTACGGGTCTGAATATTGTCAATGTATCCATCATATTGGCCATTATGGCAGTTCCCACAATTTCGAGTATTTCGGAGGATGCCCTTTATTCTGTACCGCGGGAGTTTAAAGAGGCTTCTTATGCCCTTGGTGCGACGAAGTTTGAAACCATTGCGAAGGTTATTGTGCCGGCGGCGCTTTCCGGTATCTCAACAGCGGTTATACTGGGAATGGCAAGGGCTATAGGTGAAACGATGGTTGTTCTCATGGTGGCCGGGGGGGCTGCCGCCATACCGGAGAGTATCTTCGATTCCGTCAGGCCAATGCCTGCAAGTATTGCGGCAGAGATGGGGGAGGCTCCCTTCAGGAGCGACCATTACCACGCGCTCTTTGCGACGGGAGTTGTCCTTTTTTTCATGACACTATTTTTCAATCTGATTGCGGATTATATTTCAACCAAATTTAAAGAGGTAGGCTCTGCAACGTTATGAGTACGATTCAGATGATTTCCGAAGAAGAGGTTATAAAGTCTCCATCACACAGGGAATCAATTTCAAATATGAAATGGCGCTATTTTAAGCAGAATCTGTTTTTGGGTATTGTCCGGCTATCCGCTTTAATCATAGCGGTATCACTGGGCGGATTCCTTTTTTATATATTTGTCAATGGAATAGGCGCGATTAGCTGGGATTTCCTTACCCTCCCGCCGAGGGATTCCATGACGAAGGGCGGCATTATGCCGGCAATTCTGGGGACATTTTATCTAACGGCGGGGGCGATTATCATTGCGCTGCCGCTGGGGGTTATGTCGGCCGTTTATCTCAGCGAGTACGCGAAGCACGGCCCCGTGGTAAGGATTATACGGATTGGCGTGAATTGCCTGGCCGGGGTTCCATCCATTGTTTTCGGGCTTTTTGGCCTGGGGCTTTTTGTGGTTTTCCTCCAGTTCGGTTCCTGTATCCTGTCGGGGGCTCTTACACTCGGGTTTTTGATTTTACCGACGATTATCGGGGCTTCTGAAGAGGCATTGAAAGCTGTGCCTCAGACATTCAGGGAGGCATCGCTGGCCCTTGGCGTTTCCAGGTGGCAGACGATTTTCAGGATTGTCCTGCCGAATGCGCTGCCGGGAATCCTGACCGGTTCGAATCTGGGTATCGGTCGGGCGGCGGGTGAAACTGCCCCCATTATGTTCACGGCAGCGGCATTTTATACGGCAAAACTCCCCGCATCGATCTTTGACGAGGTGATGGCGCTTCCCTACCACATCTATGTTCTGGCGACGGCGGGCACCCATATCGAAC
>JADFWA010000109.1 GCA_015222855.1 Pseudomonadota bacterium
CTCGGCTGTCTAAGCGATTCACCATTATGGACAGGCGGGACGCCTGTCCTACTGTGTTGGAAGGGTCAATGTCTATTTTTGGGAGTTACGAAATTTATTGACAATGGAGTGATTTTAAATTACATGTAATCCCGCTAAATTCAAGTACAAATGGGAGTATTAAAGTGAAGGAAGTTTCAGCTGTTACATCGGTAGATCTTGGAGGTCATTTTCATGGGAGCCTTCTGAATATGGTTCTGGATTCAGGCGCGATGGTTCAGTTTGTGCTGTTGCTCTTGCTTTTCTTTTCCATCGTATCCTGGGCGATAATACTTATGAAATACAGGGTCATCAAGAAGGCGAAAAAAGAGAATGACATGTTTCTGGAAACCTATATGAAGAGCACCAAGCTGTCAAAGGTGTTTCCCGAATCGAGGAAGTTCAAATATTCCACAGTTGCGGAGGTGTTTCGGGCAGGGTATGTTGAACTTGGTAAGATAAGCAAAGCCAGGAAAGAATTGCATGTTGATGAAGCGGATATGTCCCTTGAGGTAAGGGGCATAGATAATGTTGAACGGGCGCTTAACAGGGCATGCGGTTCCGAAACCACAAAGCTGGAAAACGCCCTCGGTTTCCTTGCGACGACGGGCAGTGCGTCTCCGTTTATAGGTCTTTTCGGCACCGTATGGGGTATAATGAATGCCTTCAGGGGCATCGGCGCCAAGGGCTCGGCGACGTTGGCAGTCGTTGCTCCCGGAATATCGGAGGCGCTTATCGCCACAGCCGCGGGTCTGGCAGCGGCCATACCCGCCGTTATCTTCTATAATTACTACCTGAGACAGATCAATACGATAACACTGGAGATGGACAATTTCGCCTCCGAATTTCTCAATATCATCGAAAGATTTTACATTAAATGAGATACTCAAGAAACCGCAACAATTCCGGCAACGACAATAAACCTGTATCAGATATCAATGTAACCCCCCTTGTTGATGTTATTCTGGTCCTCCTGATAATCTTTATGGTCACTGCCCCGATGCTCCAGATGGGGATAGATGTCAATCTTCCGCGGGTCAAGGCGAAGACTATGGATGTGGACGAGGAGAAGCTTGTCCTTACCATAAACAATAAAAAGGAAGTATTTATCAACAAGTATAAGACCTCAATAACCGGCCTCAAATCGAAACTGGAGAGCATCTTCGAGAGCAGGATAGGGAGAGAGGTTTTTCTGCGTGCCGATAAAAACGTTCCCTACGGATTTGTCGTTCAGGTCATGTCTGAGATCAGGAAAGCGGGTGTTGACAAACTGGGAATGATTACCGAATCACCGAGGGAATCAAGATGACGTCTTCCGGCAGGATGAAGCGGAGAGGCGATGGTGGTATCGGTCTGAACAGCATGGTTATTCTCTCCTTTTTGCTTCACGCGCTTTTACTATCCATCATCTTTCTCTCACCTTCCATGCCCGCCCGGAAGTGGACATTCGGTCCTGTATATTCCGTTAATCTGGTAAGTCTTCCCGCATATCTTGTGGAGAAGAAGAGCGTCCCCTCGATTTCTGAGGAAATAATCGGGATAGGTCCCAGGAACAATTCGGTCGTACTGAGGAAAGATGTTAAAAAAATCTCGTCCCTTCCGATTAAAAGGATTACCACCCGGAAAAGGAACGTGGGAAAGGTTGGCCGGGCAGTAGAAGATGTAAGAAGGAGGGTCATGTCTTCAGCGGCGGTATCCCCCGCGACTTCCGAAATGACCATGAAAATGAGGGTGTATTATTCCGTTATCTGGTCCAGGATAAAAGGAGAGTGGGCGCTTCCCGGGGGCATATTGCCCGATGAGAATATCGAGGCCGTTATAGGCGCAAGGATACTGAGAAGCGGTGCGGCTGTCGATCTCAGCTTTGAAAAGCGGTCCGGCAACAAATATTTTGATGAATCCGCCATGAGGGCAATCAAAAAAGCAAGCCCTTTTCCACCATTGCCGGAATGGATAAGAGGAAAGAGCATGGAGGTTGGAATAAGGTTTCATTCGTCGGAACTGCGATAGGGTTTTTATGGGAAAGTGTCTAAAGTTTAAAGTGAGCTAAGGTGTCTAACCCGGACAAGCCAGAACCAAGAAATGGTTCAATGTTCACGGTTCAAGGGTTCAAGGTTGATCGTTTTCTAACCACTGAACCGTGAACCTGAGTAGTTACGATTTTTTCTCGTTCCCATGCTCCAGCGTGGGAA
>JADFWA010000110.1 GCA_015222855.1 Pseudomonadota bacterium
CAGATGAATATATAAAAAAAGTGGATGATATTCTTGCGGCTAAGGAAAAGGAAATCATGGAAATATAAATCACACAGGCAGGCACAAAGGCACAGAGGCACAAAGGGACAGAGTAAATATGTTCTATTGGTTTAATTGGTTCTATTAGTTCTATTGGTTAACCAATGAAACAAATGAAACTAATTGAACTAATAAAACTGTTTTGTTCTTTTTTCTTTGTGCCTTTGTCACTTTGTGCCTGAGTATCACAAACATCAACTATGGAAAGAATTGACAAAACAAAACTTCCTCAACACATAGCCGTAATCATGGATGGTAATGGGAGATGGGCCAGAATCCATTCCGTGTCAAGGATAGAGGGTCACAGGAAGGGCTCCGAATCTGTGAGGGACATTGTGAGAACATGTCGTGAGATCGGCATAAAGTATCTCACCCTCTATGCCTTTTCCGTCGAGAACTGGCTCCGCCCCGCCACAGAGGTGCGGGCGTTGATGGGCTTGCTTGAAAAATTTCTGCGTTCAGAGCTTCAGGAGATGCAGGATAGCGACATCAGACTGATGGCCATAGGTGACATTGAGGGGCTTTCCAGAGGGGTAAAAAAAGTTCTACGGGAAGCGATTGAAAAAACATCTGAAAATAAGGGAATGGTACTAAATCTGGCTCTCAGTTATGGCGGCAGAGATGAAATTGTCGAGGCGACAAAGAGGATATTGAAAGATAGTAATGCCGGCAAAATTACACACGAGGATATTACTAAAGAAATATTTTCAGATTATCTGTATACCTCGGGCATGCCTGATCCGGATTTGCTGATCAGGACGAGTGGCGAATACAGATTGAGTAATTTTCTCCTGTGGCAGTCGGCTTATACAGAATTTTATTTTACAGATACCTTGTGGCCGGATTTTCGCGGAGAAAAACTTATCAAGGCTATCGCGGACTATCAGAACCGAGAAAGGAGATTCGGCCTGACAAGTGACCAGTCGTAAAGAAGCCCTGCATTATGATGACCCCCCATATAAAAAGATGGATCACAGGAATCGTAGCGGTACCGATTATCTTTGCCATTATAATTTATGGTTCTAAGATGGTGTTTGCGGCTTTTGTCATGTTGCTTATTCTGGGAGCTGTAACAGAGTACAACAGTATGATTTTCGGAAAAGGGTTCTACTGGGAGAAGGTAGAAGGGTTAGTGATAGGCTTGTTGATACCCCTTGCGGCATGCCTTGGAGATATTCAGTTTGAATTTGCCATAATAACATTTCTCTTGATTATTGTATTTCTCTCTTTTCTGTTCAGGTTTAAAAACGGTTCAGTTGATCTTGCCAATTTAAGCAAGGTTGTATTCGGTTTTATGTATATCCCGCTTATGATGTCCTATCTTATATTTATACGAGATTTTGAAAGGGGGATATTATGGATATTTTTCATTATAGTTCTCGCGTTTTCCGGTGATATAGCCGCTTTTTACGTGGGCAAATCCATCGGTAAAAAGAAATTGATACCACATGTCAGTTCAGGAAAGACGGTGGAAGGAACGATCGGTCTGGTCGGTGGAAGTATCATAGGATGTGTCATATTTAAACTGTTATTTTTACCTGAGGTTTTGTTTGGTCACGCAGTATTATTAGGTCTTGTCGGGAGTATCCTCGGGCAGTTGGGAGATCTCTGCGAGTCTACAATTAAAAGGACTTCGGGTGTGAAAGATTCCGGCTTTTTCCTGCCGGGTCATGGCGGGATACTGGATCGGTTAGACTGTCTTCTTTTTATTATCCCCTTTGTTTATTATTACAAGGTATTTGTAATAAAATGATTATTTAGCCACTAAGTCACTAAGACACAAAGGAAAAATGAAATTATACTACAATATTATAATCTTAGTGCCTTCGTGTCTTTGTGGCTAATAAGGTAACGTAATTATATGAAAAACATATCAATTCTTGGATCGACAGGCTCCATAGGCGTAAGCACGCTTGATGTGGCAGGCAGCAACCCTTCCATGTTTAGGGTTGTGGCGCTGTCCGCCGGTAAGAATGTCAGCCTCCTGAAGGAACAAATTGATAAATTCAGACCAAAGGTTGTGTCTGTTCTTGATGAAGATGGTGCTTACAGGCTCAAAGAAATGCTCGATTCGTCTCCACAGGTAAAGATTTTATGGGGAGCTGATGGATACAGAGAGGTTGCTTCCGTAAAAGAAGTGGATATGGTGGTCTCGGCCATAGTCGGAGCGGCGGGACTTCTTCCCACTATGGAGGCAATTGACGCGGGAAAGGATATAGCCCTTGCCAATAAAGAGACCATGGTCATGGCGGGAAGTCTTGTCGTTGAAAAGGCCGCATCGAAAGGTGTAACGATATTGCCTGTTGACAGTGAACACAATGCCATTTTCCAGTGCCTGGCAGGCAGCAGGCGGGAGGATGTTAAGAGAATCATTCTTACCGCGTCCGGAGGCCCTTTTCTCTATCTGCCAGTGGAGGAACTCTCAAAAGTTAAGCTTGCCGATGCACTGAAACATCCCAACTGGGAGATGGGGAAAAAGATCACCATAGATTCCGCCTCCATGATGAACAAGGGACTTGAAGTTATCGAGGCAAAGTGGCTTTTTGATGTTGATATTGATAAAATTGATGTACACATTCACCCTCAAAGCATAGTCCATTCCATGGTGGAATACATAGACGGTTCGGTTGTGGCCCAACTGGGTGTTGCTGATATGAGGGGTCCGATATCCTACGCGCTTTCCTATCCGGAGAGGCTTTCACGAGAAGATCATGCCTTAAACCTGTTTGATGTGGGGCCTTTGGAATTTATTCCCCCGGATTTTGATAAATTCCCCAATCTGAAACTCGCGTACGTTGCCGGAAGAAAAGGGGGAACAATGCCTGCCGTTTTAAATGCCTCGAACGAGGTGGCCGTGGAGGCTTTTATTGCTGAGAAAATAGAATTTATGGATATGACGGTAGTTGTAAGAGATACTCTTTCCTCACATCGGCAAAAAGAGATTTCATCTATTGGAGATGTACTCGAAGCAGACAGGTGGGCAAGGGATAAGGCGGCAAAATATATCAAATATCAAAATGAAAAATGAAAAAGTAAAATAATTTGTCATTCTGAATTTATTTCAGAATCCCATTTTGCATTTTGCATTTTGATATTTGATATAATCCTTTTAACCTTTAACCTCAATATACATTGAAAGGAGAAGTGTTTGGTCGGTATAAACATAATATCTGTAGTCATTCTTCTGGGAGTATTGATCTTTGTCCACGAGCTTGGCCATTTTCTGGTGGCCAAGTGTTCAGGAGTAGGTGTATTGAAATTTTCTCTCGGGTTCGGTCCCAAATTGATAGGGAAAAAGATTGGTGAGACGGAATATATTATTTCACTGATACCACTGGGCGGCTATGTGAAACTTCTGGGGGAATCCTCGGAGGATGAAATATCGGAGGATGACGAGAAAAGATCTTTCCTGAGGCAACATGTGTCAAAAAGGATAGGAATAGTTGCAGCCGGCCCCGCCTTCAATTTCCTTTTCGCCGTGGTCGTGTTTGCCATTATTTACATGGTTGGAGTTCCCGTTCTGACCTCGGAAGTCGGGGGTGTTCAGGAAGGGTTTCCCGCCTATGAAGCTGGAATTAAGGAGGGGGATATCATACTGGACATCAATGGGAAGGACGTCTCCAGTTGGTCTGAACTTGCCGGCATTATTTTTGATAGCAAAGGACAGGAACTAAAAATAAGGATAAGCAGAAATAATGAAATAAATGAAATAAGATTAAGGGCAAAACTGGTAAAGTCGAAGAATATTTTTGGTGAAGAGATTGATTCATATAAAATAGGCATAAGTGCAGCCCCTGACACCGTCATTGAGAGGTTAAATCCCTTCAGTGCATTTTGGGCCGGGATTGAACAATCATGGTTCATTACGAAAATCACGCTGATAAGTATTGCAAAAATGGTGAAAGGTGATCTCTCGCCCAAAACGCTGGGTGGTCCTATTCTGATCGCGCAGATGGCGGGTGCGCGTGTCCAGGAAGGGATAATGCCATTCGTATTTTTCATGGCTTTACTGAGTATAAACCTTGGGATAATTAACCTTCTTCCTGTTCCTCTCCTTGATGGGGGACACCTTTTCTTCTACATCATTGAACTGGTGTCGGGGAAGGAGGTAAATGTGAGATGGAGAGAAATGGCGCAGCAGATAGGATTCGTACTGTTAATAATGTTAATGATGTTTGTCTTTTATAATGATATAATGAGAATATTTGGTAAATAGGCAAAGGATTATATCAAATATCAAATATCAAAATGAAAAATGAAAAAGTAAAATGGAAAACCAACCGGTTTTTCTAGGATATTATTACATTGCACAATCCTCCTGATTTTACTTTTAAATTTCCTGTTTTGATATTTGCATTTTTTGCCCTTAACCCTTAGCCTTTAGCCTGTAATATTATGTTGACATTAGCGATCGATACATCTACAAAAACGGGAAGCGTTGCCCTTCTGAAGGGTGCTTCTATACTGGCGGAGTGTTTTACAAATGCGGGAATAAATCATTCGGAGACCTTACTGCCGACGATAGAAACCGTACTTTCAGTTGGAGGTGTAGAGATAGGAGAGGTTGATTTGTTCGCACTTACAACGGGCCCAGGTTCCTTTACAGGGCTTCGGATAGGTGCAAGTACCGTTAAAGGGCTTGCTCTTGCCACAGGCAAGCCGGTTGTGGGCGTATCCACAATGGATGCCCTTGCTTTGAATGTTGCTGATTCAACGATTACAATCTGTCCCATGCTGGACGCCAGGAAAAGAGAAGTATATACCGCGCGTTACAGGCCCGTCAAAAACGGTATGCCTGAAAAGCTGGAAAGCGAAAAGGTTGTTGACGCTGAGGAATTTTTAAAAAGCTTGAACGAAGATGTCATATTTTTAGGTGATGGCGCAAAAAACTACGTTGGGCTTATTAGAGAAATCCTGCCTGACAGGTCATGTTTTGCGTCTCCCCATCTTCAATATGTAAAGGCTTCTGCTGTGGGCCTTATAGGGATGAAGAAATTTAGTGACGGGGATATACTGGAGTTAATGACTTTTACCCCTCAATATCTCCGCCTTTCTGAGGCGGAAGTAAAAAAGGTCGCAGAGGCGGGAAGAAAATGATTTTTCATCGAATTCCATGGGAGGTAAGTAGTTTATGGAAAGGGCAGAAGAAGAGTTAATCGCAAAGTATATCGGTCAGGATGAAGAATTAAGAGAATGTGTTGAAGATCACAGGAAACTTGAAGCTGCGCTGGAAGATTTTAACAGAAGAATCTATATTACACCGGAAGAAGAGTTGGAGAAAAAGAAGATTCAGAAGTTGAAACTTCTGGGTAAGGATAAAATTTTTAAAATTTTGGCAAAATATCGATGAAATACAGGTTAAAGGCGAAAGGCTAAGGGCTAAAGGCTAAAGGTGAGCGGTTAAAAGCAAAAGGTTTTACCCTTAGCCCTTAGCCTTTCGCCCTTTGTCTTGTATCTGGTAAGCTTATGAATCATAATAGTATTATTGTTCGGGAAGGGTTTCTTTTTATTATACCCCTTGGAATTTTGACGGTTATTCTTGCCTATGCAGGGGTGGTTTGGGCGGCGGCCTTCTTCTTCATTGTTACTTTATTTGTTACATGGTTTTTCCGCAATCCGGAAAGAAAGACTCCTGAGGATGAAAATGTAGTTGTATCTCCGGCCGATGGAAGGATTCTGAAGATAGAAGAGGTCATGGAAAATGCCATATTAAAGGGTAAATTTAAGAAAATAAGCATATTTATGAACGTCTTCAATGTTCACGTAAACAGGATACCTTATTCCGGAAGGGTGGATGTTATCCAGTATAGAGAAGGCAAGTTTTTTTCTGCCAATCTGGACAAGGCATCGTCTCTCAATGAAAGGAACTCAGTCCTTATTAAGACCGATGATGGGAGGGAGATTCTCACCATCCAGATAGCGGGAATAATAGCCAGGAGGATCGTCTGCTGGATAAAAGAGGGGATAAAAATCGAAAGGGGGCGGCGTTTCGGTCTCATTCGCTTTGGATCGAGACTCGAAGTTTTCCTTCCCATTGATTCAACCATTTCGGTGAAAGTGGGAGACAGGGTCAAGGGGGGTGAGACACCGATAGGGTATCTGTCATGAAAAACAGAGAAAGAAGAATTAAGAAAGACAGTATGAAAAAAGGGATTTATATCCTGCCGAATCTCTTCACCACGGCAAGCCTCTTTTGCGGGTTTTATTCGGTGATTAACTCAATGAAGGGGGAGTTTTCTCTGGCGGCAACCGCGATTATATTCGCCATTGTCCTTGATAGTCTGGACGGAAGGATAGCCAGGATGACCGGCACGACAAGCAAGTTTGGCGCTGAATATGATTCCCTGGCAGATCTGGTTGCCTTTGGTGTCGCGCCTGCAATCCTTTCATATACATGGGCGCTTTCCACCTTTGGCAGATGGGGATGGCTTGCCTCCTTTCTGTTTGTTGTCTGCGGAGCGCTCAGGCTTGCGAGATTCAATATCCAGATCGGCATTATAGAAAGCAGGATGTTTAACGGGCTTCCTATACCGGCTGCCGCTTCGGTTGTGGCAACGGGAGTACTCCTTTTCTATTATCTGGGGGGAGTTGGCCAGCTTAATCATCCGGCCATATTAATAGGCACAATCGCCCTCTCTTTATTGATGGTTAGCAGTATAAAATACTACAGTTTTAAAGACTTGAACCTTTTTTCAAGAAAACCCTTTATGTCCTTTGTCTTGATTGTTGTTATACTGATTATAGTGATTGCAGAGCCTCAGATAATGCTTTTTACGCTTGCTTTCGGTTATAGTATCTCAGGTCCCGCGTGGACGCTAACTAAAATTGCGAGGAAAAAGAGTGTTAAAAGGTCCGAAGAGCAGAGTCAGGAAACAAGAAGTAAGGGGTGGTTTGTATGAGGAAATACAATGTGGCCGTTGTTGGCGCAACGGGCGCTGTGGGAAGTGAAATGATTAATATCCTGGAGGAGAGGGATTTTCCGGTGAATGAACTGACGCTTCTTGCCTCGGAGCGCTCATGGGGAAAGGAACTGGAGTTTAAGGGGGAACCTTATCCTGTAAAGGTGCTGGATGAGAATTCTTTTGAAGGCATCGAGATAGGGCTCTTTTCGGCCGGTGGCAGTATAAGCGAGCGATTTGCACCCATTGCCGCCCAGGCGGGTTGCGTAGTTATAGATAATACCAGCGCCTTCAGGATGGACCCCGATGTTCCTCTCGTTGTTCCGGAGGTGAATCCAGGGGCTATCGGACAATATAGGAAAAAAGGAATAATTGCGAATCCGAATTGCTCTACTATCCAAATGGTTGTGGCCTTGAAGCCTATTCATGACACAGCCAAAATAAAGAGGATTGTGGTGTCCACCTATCAGGCCGTGTCGGGAACGGGCAAGGATGCCATTGAAGAACTTTCTAAGCAAACGAGCGCGCTTTTGAATCTTGAAGAGCCAAAGGTGGAGGTATATCCCCACAGGATTGCCTTCAACTGCCTGCCCCAGATAGATGTATTTCTGGATAACGGTTATACCAAAGAAGAGATGAAGATGGTGAACGAGACCAGAAAGATCATGGAAGACGATTCGATAGCCGTTACCGCAACCACAGTGAGGGTGCCCGTTTTTTATTCCCATTCAGAATCGGTCAACATTGAAACGGAAAGAAAAATTACCCGTGAAGAGGTAAAAGATATACTTTCAAGGGCGCCGGGGGTCACGGTTGTTGATAACCCCGGCAAATCTGAATATCCTCTTGCAATAGATGCCGCCGGCCGGGATGATACCTTCGTCGGAAGAATAAGGGAGGATGAGTCGATAGCGAACGGTATCAATATGTGGATTGTATCGGACAACCTGAGGAAGGGCGCGGCCCTTAATACGATACAGATCGCGGAGGTCCTTATCAGGGAATATTTATAGAGTGAAGAATGAAAAGTGAAGAGTGAAAAATGAATAAAGGCTGAAGGTTTTTTGTGAGGATTATTGGAGGGAAAGCAAAAGGGAGACGCATATTTGTACCAAAGGGTCGGATCAGGCCTACGTCGGATATGATCAAGGAAGCGCTTTTCAATATGCTGCCTTCAATGGAAGGAAAGTTGTTTCTTGATCTCTTTGCCGGAACAGGTAATATCGGCTTGGAGGCCCTGAGCAGGGGGGCTGCAAAGACCGTATTCGTTGAAGTGAATACCCTCTTCATCGAGGCAATCAAAAGGAACCTGAATACATGCGGTTTTGATAGTAACTATGAAATAGTATCGGCGCCGGTGGAGAAGGGTCTCAAACTGCTTGGCAAAAGAAGAGACCAGTTCAATATTATATTTGCCGATCCGCCCTATGAAAAAAATCTCATAAAAAAAACTTTGCACTTACTTGATGGCAGTGATCTGATTTCAGAAGATGGTATCATGATTATACAGCATTCCTTGAGGGAAGAATTGGAGGGGGATGTCGGTAATTTTATACTGACAGACCGGAGAAGGTATGGCGATACTATAATTTCTTTTTTTGGATTAAGTTGTTGAGGGAAGTAAATTATGCATAAATTGGCGGTTTACCCCGGTTCGTTCGATCCCATTACCAACGGTCATATTGACATAATCAAGAGAGGACTCCGAGTTATTGATGAACTTATCATAGTGGTTTCTTACAATCCTAACAAAACGGCGCTCTTCTCCGTTGAGGAAAGGATTGACATGATAAGAGAAGTAATAGGGGATGATCCAAGGGTCAAGATTGACAGCTTTTCGGGACTT
The DNA here is from genome assembly GCA_015222855.1 of Pseudomonadota bacterium. Taxonomy (GTDB): domain Bacteria; phylum Desulfobacterota; class Syntrophia; order Syntrophales; family JADFWA01; genus JADFWA01. The sequence goes on from JADFWA010000110.1 coordinate 8,806, forward strand.
ATCGTTGATTATGCGAGAAAAGCGAATGCGGATGTTATTTTGAGGGGTCTTAGGGCAATGTCGGAGTTTGAATATGAGTTCCAGTTGGCCCTTATCAACAGGAGACTTGACAGGGATATTGAGACGATGTTTCTGATGACAGGCTATAAATGGTTTTATACAAGTTCTCATATAATAAAGGAGGCTGCAAGTTTTGGCGGTTCGGTAAAGGGATTGGTTCCGGATCTTATCATCAAGAAGTTGCAGGAAAAATATTCAAAATGAAATTGGCAGCAAGAACAACCAGAATAAAACCCTCACCAACGCTTGCAATTACCATGAAGGCAAATGCATTGCGGGCAGAGGGGAGGGACGTTATAAGTTTTGGGGCGGGTGAACCGGATTTTGATACCCCTTACAATGTTAAAATGGCAGCAATAGAGGCCATAGAAGCGGGATTTACAAAGTACACGCCTGTGGGTGGCACGGATGAGCTTAAGGATGCCATCATAGGCAAGCTGCAACTGGATAATAACCTGACCTACAGAAGGTCGCAGATAGCTGTTTCCTGTGGGGCAAAACATACCCTCTACAATCTTGCCCAGGCCCTTTTCGAAGAGGGAGATGAGGTTATTGTTCCCTCGCCTTACTGGGTTTCCTATCCCGATATTATTCTCCTTTCCGGGGCAACGCCGGTGATTCTTGAGACGAAAGAATCCGACGGATTTAAAATAGGTCCCGGACAACTCGATAGGGCTATTACGGAAAACACAAGAGCCGTTGTATTAAACAGCCCATCAAATCCTACCGGAGTTGTCTACTCCTATGCAGAGCTTGAAGCCCTGGCGGAGGTAATCGTAAAAAAGGATATCCTTGTGATTTCCGATGATATTTATGAAAAGATTATTTACGATGATTGCCGTTTTTGTAATATAGCTTCCGTTAGTGAAGAGATGAAAAAAATGACTGTAGTGGTTAATGGTGTTTCAAAAACCTACGCCATGACGGGGTGGAGAATCGGTTATATCGCCGGTCATGAGGATATTATTTCCGCCATTACAAAAATTCAAAGTCAGAACACATCGAACCCCACGTCCATCTCGCAAAAGGCGGCAGTAGAGGCACTGAACGGGAGTCAGGACATTGTGGCCATGATGGTGAGAGAATTTAAGGACAGAAGAGACTATATTGTGGAAAGGCTTAACAATATTCCCGGTGTCAACTGCATGAACCCAAAGGGAGCATTTTACGTATTTCCTGATGTATCCTCACTGTACGGGATGTCCTGTGATGGCAGGAAAATATCCAGTTCCACCAGTCTCGCGGAGTATCTTCTGGATGAAGCAAACGTTGCCGTTGTCCCCGGTGTTGCCTTTGGTAATGATGATCACATACGTCTTTCCTACGCCATGTCGATGAAGGATATTGAAGAGGGCTTGCAGAGGATAGATGATGCCGTAACAAAACTGACGGCTTCGTAAGATATATTTTACGTAACTACTCAGCCACAAAGTCACCAAGACACAAAGTGTAGAAATTAATTATATTTTCCCTTAATCTCCGGAAAATTTTATTA
>JADFWA010000111.1 GCA_015222855.1 Pseudomonadota bacterium
GCGATACCGTTGTTTTCGATGATGTTCTGAGGGTTTCCGATGATAAGGAGATAAAGGTGGGCACGCCACTTGTTGATGGAGCCAAAGTCGTCGGCGAGATTATGGCTCAGACGAAGGGAACCAAGATAGCGGTATTCAAGATGAAGAGGAGAAAGGGATATCGCAAAAAGACGGGACACCGTCAGGAATTGACAGGTTTGAAAATAAAGGAAATTTCCATTTAGTGTTTATTCAGAAATGACCATTTCTGAATGGGCATTGTTTAAGCGGAGGACAACATGGCACACAAAAAAGGACAGGGCAGCTCCCGCAATGGAAGGGACAGTAATGCTCAGAGGCGTGGTGTAAAAGTATACGGCGGACAGACGGTCAGCGCCGGATCCATCATAATCCGTCAACTCGGGACAAGAATACATCCCGGCAATAATGTGGGAATGGGAAAGGACTACACCATTTTTTCAAAGATAGACGGAATTGTAGCGTTCGAGAGATTTGGCAGAGACAGAAAAAAGGTGAGTGTTTACATCGCCTGATAAAAGATAGTTCCGAGTTCAAAGTAGGGGCGTATTGCAATACGCCCTTACTTTGAACCCAACCAAAAAACCCATCCTTCGGCTACTTCTTGTAAGTATTGACAAATATTGCATTCCTGATAATATACCCGAAACTCAATATTTATAAACTGTTGGACAAACAAAAGCAGTCAACAATAAGTGTTCACATAATTTTTTCCCCATGAAATTCATCGACGAAGCAAAAATATATGTCAAGGCTGGTGATGGTGGCGATGGTTGCGTCAGCTTCAGGAGGGAGAAGCACGTTCCCCGTGGAGGTCCGAATGGTGGAGACGGGGGAAAAGGTGGAGACGTTGTCATAAGGGCTTCCAGAAGTCATAGCACCCTGCTTGATCTGAAATTCAACCAGCACCATGTGGCAAAGCACGGAGGGCGTGGAGAAGGTAGTAATAAAGCCGGCAGGGGCTCCCCCGATGTGGAAGTCATTGTTCCTGTCGGGACGATCATCAGGGATGCTGAAACGGGTGAGAGCCTGGCAGATATTACGACCGACGGACAGGAATATATAGTGGCCAGAGGGGGAGAGGGCGGAAGGGGAAACGCAAGGTTCGCCACATCGACCAACAGGGCGCCCCGCTACGCGCAGGAAGGGAAAGAGGGTGAGAAGAGGTGGATTGAGCTTGAACTCAAACTCCTTGCGGATGTGGGGATTATAGGTCTGCCCAACGTAGGGAAGTCAACATTTATATCAAGGGTCTCAGCCTCCAGGCCAAAAATAGCGGATTATCCCTTCACCACACTGAAACCCAATCTCGGAGTTGTAAGATATGGCGATTTTGAAACCTTTGTCATTGCGGACATTCCCGGCTTGATAAAAGGGGCTCACCAGGGTCACGGGCTGGGGACAAAATTTCTCCGTCATATCGAAAGAACAACATTTCTTCTTCATATCCTTGATATTTCAAAGGATTCACATACAAGCGCCTGGGAAGATTTCGAGTCAATAAACAATGAACTTGCACTTTTCAGTCCCGCTCTGATAGAAAAACCACAGATCGTGGCGCTTAACAAGATAGATCTCCCTGTAACGAGGGAGAGGATGGAGGAAGAAAGCAGCTTCTTTAAGAAACAGGGTATAAAACTCTTTCCCATATCGGCCGTTACGGGAGAAGGGCTGGATGTCCTGATATGGGAGATAGCGAAAACCCTCCAGGAGCGAAAGGTTTCATGATGGCAAAAGAGAGAGAAGAGATACTGTCAGATGTAAAGAAGGTTTTAATTAAAATCGGCACCGGTGTTCTGTCAGGCAAAGAGGGGCTTGATCTTAATATAATAGAACAACTGGTTGATGAGATAGCACAGCTTACCAAAGAGGGCTACCAGATCGTTGTCGTTACCTCGGGGGCCATTGCTTCCGGTATGCACAGGATGGGACTTTCCGGTAAGCTTAAAAGCATGCCGGAAAAGCAGGCGGCCGCGGCCATCGGCCAGGGCAGGCTGATGAGGGTTTATTCCAATGCCTTTGGCAGACACGGGCTGGCTGTTGCCCAGATGCTGCTGACCACGAGTGACCTGACCGACAGAAAAAGGTTTCTCAACGTACGCAATACCCTTTCAACACTTGTGGAATGGGGGGTCATCCCGATTATCAATGAGAATGACACGGTTGCGGTCGACGAGATAAAATTCGGAGACAATGACAATCTTGCCGCCATGATGGCAAACATCATCGAAGCGCATCTTTTCATCAATCTGACCAACACCAAGGGACTCTATGACAGAAACCCGGTTGGGGCGAAGAAGGCCAGGCTCATTCCTCTGGTAAAAGAGATAACGGGTGAAATTGAAGCGGCAGCTACGGCGGAGGCTGATCCTGTGGGTATGGGGGGTATGAAGAGCAAGGTCATGGCGGCGAAAAAGGTTACCGCATTCGGCATTCCATTCATCATCGCCCACGGCAAGACGAAAGGAATACTTCGTGACATATTTGCCGGCAAAAATACGGGAACGCTCTTTCTGCCCGAGGCTGAGCACATGAAGAGCAGGAAATACTGGATAGCATTTACCCTGAGATCAAGGGGCAAACTAATCCTGGACGATGGAGCGAAAAGAGCCATCATCAATCAGGGTAAAAGCCTTCTTCCCTCAGGTATCGTCAAAGTAGAGGGTGATTTTCATGAGGGGGATCCTGTAACCTGTGTGGATATGGACGGGACACCGCTGGCAAAAGGGCTGGTAAATTACAGTTCTTCGGATGTAGATAAGATAAAAGGATTAAAGACGTCCAGGATTAAGCAGATATTGGGAAGTAATCCCTACGATGAGGTTATACACCGGGACAATATGGCAGTGTCAAAAGAAGGGTAAGAAGTAAAAGTAAAGGTAACTACTCAGCCACAAAGTCACCAAGACACAAAGTGTAGAAATTAATTATATTTTCCCTTAATCTCCGGAAAATTTTATTA
>JADFWA010000112.1 GCA_015222855.1 Pseudomonadota bacterium
AGGTTAAGGAGGCGGATCTCGAAGAGGTGTTCCTGAGGCTGACGGAAAGCGGACTTTAGGTTACCAGTTGTCGGTTCACGGTTCACGGTTCGCGGTGAACCGGCATGGTGGGCAATACCCACCCTACAACTCTGAACCTTGAACTCTGAACTCGGAACTTTCATATAAATCATGAAAGAAATTCTTACACTCCTAAAACCCCGTCTGTGGTCTTTCAAAAACCGGGGATTATCAGGAACCGGGAAGAGCAGGTATTTAAAGCCTCTTTTCATTGGCACGTTTGGCCTTGCCTTCTGGATCGGTATCTTTGTGATATTTTACCGCGTCCTGACCTATTTTCGGGGTGTGGAGGGTTTTGGTGATATCCTTGCCGGCAAGCTCCTTTCCATGGTACTGGTCACATTCTTTGCAATACTTATTTTCAGCAGCCTGCTTACATTTTTGTCCAAGCTCTACCTGAGCAGCGACCTGGTTCTTATACATTCCATGCCCGTATCCCGCGAAAAGATATTTTTAGCCCGATGGATTGAAAGTACGATTGACAGTTCCTGGATGGTTCTTGTTTACAGTCTTCCCGTATTTCTCTCTTATGGCATCGTCCACGGGGCCGGCCCTCTTTTCTATGCTACGCTAACAATCAGTTTTTTGCCTCTTTGCCTCATCGCATCCGGCATAAGCGCGATCGTTGTGATGCCCGCCGCGGCGTTACTGCCGGCAGGACGTATCAAAAGCATCTTCGTCTTCTTCGGTTTTATCCTTTTTCTGATACTCTATCTTGCTTTTCGCCTGATGAGACCGGAGCGCCTGGTCAATCCGGATGAATTCGCATCGGTTGTTGCTTATCTCAACACATTAAAGACATCCGGTTCCCCCTGGCTGCCTACGACGTGGGTCTTTGACAGCCTGTGCAGCGCTCTTTCGGGTTCCGCCGGAAACACTCTGTTCCACTGCGCCCTCACCTTATGCTTTGCCGTTACAATTATCTTTTTTATGACCTGGATTTCAAAAGTGATCTATTTCTCCGGCCTTTCGAAGGGTCAGACCGCGCAGATACGACTCTTTTCATCCCACAGTCGCAGGGAAAGAAGATTCGGGTATTTCCTGAGTTTTCTGTCCGGCCCGACAAGGGCTTTCGTGGTAAAGGAAATAAAGACTTTTTTACGGGACCGGACACAGTGGCCACAGGTTTTTCTTGTAGCTGCCCTGATCGTTGTTTATCTCTATAACTTTTCCGTCCTGCCGCTTGAAAGATCCCCAATGGAGACGGTGTATCTGCAAAACATCCTCTCCTTTTTGAACATGGGGCTTACGGCGTTTGTCCTTACCGCCGTTGCGGCGCGTTTTGTATTCCCCGCGGTCAGTATCGAGGGGAACTCATTCTGGATCGTGAAATCTGCCCCCATTCCGATTCAGACCTTCCTCCGGGTCAAGTTCTTCATCTATTTCTTCCCGCTGCTTTTCCTCTCCGAGGTCTTGATTGTTGCAACAAACACGCTTTTGCATGTGACGCCATTTATGATGGCGCTCTCAGTGATCACAATTTTCTGCGTGGCACCGGGGATTGTTTCCATGGGAGTCGGTCTTGGCGCGATCTATCCCGATTTCCAGTCAGCAAATCCCGCTCAGTCTGTAACGAGTTTCGGGGGACTTCTCTTTATGATACTGAGTGCGGGCTTCATAGGGATGGTAACCATACTCGAGGCGGGACCTGTTTATAGTGTTTTTATGGCGGGCATAAGGGGAGAAGCCCTCACGGCAGTTCAGTGGATATGGCTCGCGGGTTCATTTTCCATGGTGCTTGTGCTGTGCGTACTTTCTGTCGTGGTTCCGATGAGGCTGGGGGAACGGGTGCTTCTCGAAAGGTAATCGGTGTCAACAGGAGGAAAATATAATTCTGAGGGCGAATCAAGATTTACTGAATTAAATTCAGCACAGGCTTCGACAACTTTGTAGGGTGGCATTTTATATGCCACCGTTTTGCGGTCGGGTGTAAAACCCGACCCTACTTCTTCTTAAACATATCCTTAAGCTTGTTAAGACTCTTGTTAATACTTTCGTTGACATCCTTGAGCATATCTGAACCCCCAGGTGTTGCCCCCTCCTCAGCTGCAGCCTCCTGTTCTCCCCCTTGTGAAGGTGTCATTGACCGCGGTCTCATTCCGGGAATAGAAGGCATGGTCATCTTCTGATAATCGGAAGGAACTTCAAATACCGACTTTGAAAGGCGTTTCGTTTTGATATTTTTGTATTGCATGCACATATCTTCATTTTCAACCTTTACCGGGAATGGAAATTTCTTGGATATCCAGAAATATGTTGTTCGACCTTTTTCGGTTACTTCATACTTCTTGCATTTAAGACCGGAAACCTTTTCCTTACCCAGGTACTTTGCCTTTTTCTGTTCCCTATCGGTCCACTTCCGGAACTTCTCATCCCCTTTCTGGAAGGGAAGCACCATATAGCTCTTTTCTGCCGGATTCACCATTATGGACAGGCGGGACGCCTGTCCTACTGTGTTGGAAGGGTCAATCTCTATTTTGTGGAATTCCTCAAGACTTGACACACTACCGTGCTTTGTGTATTAGGTAAGCCTATGGAATTTTTATCGAGAATAGCATCCTCCAAAAAACTGCCTTCTCTCCCCCAGATTCTTTTGAACCTGATTGAGGTCTGTAGCAGGGAAGATAGCACAATTGATGAGATATCTCAAATTATTAACAGCGATCCGCCCCTGAGCGCCAAGGTTATGGGGATGGTCAATTCCGTCTATTACAGCCTGCCCGGCAAAGTGACTACAATTGAACACGCCATCGTACTTCTGGGTACCGATGCCGTAAAAAATATCGCGATCAGCTCTTCTATCTACCAGGTTTTCGGCAAAGTCGGGAGGGATTCTGCCTTCAAGATGAAGCTGTTCTGGTGGCATTCCCTTATGTGTGCCACGATGGCCAAGCTGATAGCTGAAAGGGTCAGGAACACGTACACCGACGAGGCATTTTTGTCAGGACTTCTTCATGATATTGGAAAGTTGATTATCTGGGTCCATTTTCCGGAGGAGTATGCCGATATACTGAGGTCATCCGAAGATCGGCCGGACTTGCTTCTGGAAGGGGAAAAACGTCTTCTGGGGGGAACACACTGCGAAGTCGGAGCCTGGATGATTAACCAGTGGAAACTGCAAGCGTCCATGGCGGAAGCCGTCCTTTATCACCACGAACAAGTCCATAAAATCATGGAAGCCTCTCCACTCGCAAAGGTCATATTCGTGGCAAATGTCCTGAGCTCGGAAACTCTTGAAAAAAATACCGGATACAAAGTAGCAAAAGAGGTTTGGGGGTTCACCCCATCCGATGTGGATGAGATGCTGTCGCAGGCCAGGGAAGAGGTTAAACAGACAGCTCAATTGATGGAGATAGAGATAGAATCGCCGGATATCTCAGACAGGGAT
>JADFWA010000113.1 GCA_015222855.1 Pseudomonadota bacterium
AGACGCTTCTTAACCATCAAACAGGCACCAGTCACGGCCGCATAATTATACACGACGAGCAAACGCCCGAAATAACCGGCACTGTCGGCCGGTATGCCTTTATGACCGTGGTTGGCCGGGCCCACAATTCCGAGTATGAGCCCGGCATGCTGGATCTTGTCATCTGGAAAAAGAAGGAAAGCACCCACAGCACCGATACTTGGCCGCTCGGCCTGTCCTGCCATCTCTTCCAGCCAGGCAGGTGTAATGATCTCGGTATCGTCATTCAGCAGGACGATCAGGTCACCCTCGGCATGACGAGCCCCCTCGTTATTCAGACAGGAAAAATTAAAGGGAATATCCAGATGCAGGATACGGAGTTGATCTGATTCCTGTTTCTGCCAACGAGCGAACAAATCCCGCGTTTCCGATTGCACGCTGCCATTATCTATCAGAATAACCTCGAAATTACGATAGGTTGTTTTTGAAAAAAGCGATTGCAGGCAGCGATCGAGACATACCGCGTTATCCCGCGTCGGAATCAGGATTGTAATTTTAGGATTGTCCCGCACAGGATAATGAACGAGATACTGACCGGGATAACCCTCAACGTGCTCCACAAAGCCCCCCTCACCGCGCCTCTTCAGGGCTTCACGGATGGCATTGAGCCCCGAGACATATGCATAACTTTTCGAGTCATGGGTCAGGGCCGTGGAACCCTTTATGGTCCGCCAATGGTACAGGACCTTGGGGATATGATGGATTTTCGTAGTATGCTCCGTAAAACGCAGCACGAGGTCGTAATCCTGGCTTCCTTCGAATCCAACACGGAACCCGCCGACCTTTCTGATCAGTCCTGTCCGATAGACACCAAGATGACAGGTATACATGTGGGAAAGGAACGTGTCCGGCGACCAGTCCGGTTTGAAAAAGGGCGAATGCCTCCTGCCCTGCGTATCGATCTTGTCCTCATCGCTGTAGATCATGTCCGCATCGGGATAACGATTCAGGAGAACCGCGTTTTCATATAGGGCGTCTACGGACAGTTCATCATCATGGTCCAGGAGGGCAATGTATTCTCCTGTAGCCAGGGAAAGAGCTGAATTGGAGCAGGCAGATATATGACCGTTTTCTTTCCGGAAGACGACCCGGATGCGCGGATCCCTGGAGGCATATTCCTCCAAGACATGTCGCACATGGGGTTTTGTTGAGGCATCATCGGCTATGCAAAGCTCCCAGTGGGAATAAAGCTGGTCCAAAACCGAATCCAAGCATTTTCTCAGCCAGATCTCATCGGTGTTATACACTGGTAGCAGAATGGAAATGAGCGGCCGGCAATGGAGCCTTTCAATCTCTTTGCTGATACGGTCACGATCCCCAGCAGTTAAACGATGTCGTCTCTTCCAGAGTTCATAGAGTTCACTGTCCGCCAGGTGAAAGCGCTCTTCGAAGGAGTGCCATAGACCAAGAAATCCTTCCTGACGGATGATGCGCATGGCCTTCAGGCCGCGGCGGGGCATCGCCGAAAGGAAAGAGAACAGGCGCCGCAGGGGGGTGAGGAGGATGCGGATCAGCGTTCGGAACTTTCTAAGAATCACGGAGAGTGTCATTTTTTATTCTCTTTTGGTCAAGGTTTGCGGGTCATTACTCACAGCAGAAAGGAGGCTGTGCTCCCGTCATGGCAACAGAGGAACCTTTTTCCAGCCGTCACTCTGCGTGAACTCTCGGGAGGCAAAGCACCAGATGACGAGCTTCTTCGTCTTCCAGTAATGGGGATCCCGCTGGGCTCTCCGCAGCAGATTTACGCGGGCCGACGTGGCGCCGGAACCGCGCACGGCGGCCAGATCCACCGGAAAGCCCAGTTCCATGGCCAACTGATCGGGCAGGCCTGCATCGCGGGTCTGCATGTCCTCTCCAGCATGGAAGACGAGATTGTGGCTGTCACCGACGAGAAGGACCGGGCTTTTCCGATCGGGGACGATCGATTTCAGGGCCCCCACGCTTCCTGTACCCACCTGGCGGACCGACAAAATCTCCTGGTGAAGGTTCTTGTCCTCCAGGGCCTTCCAGAGATCCCCTTCAATGGGCAAGAACTTCCAGGCCGTCAGGTAGGCCGACCTGGGGATCGTCTTCAGCCAGGGCCGGCCTTGAATTTCCTCATGAATCTTCCGGGCGGCCAGAACACAGCCATTCCCCGACCAATGGGTGTCCTGTTTGCAGAATAGGACACCCTCCCGATGAAAACGATTGGACAGAAAGAAGAATGTCAGGTCGAGAACCTGAATGCCCTCTTTCCGCAGAAGCTGATAAAAAGCCTGCGACTCCGTATCGATGCGCACAGGTGGATTTTCATGGGAAATCAAGAGCTTATCAGACAGAAAATCGGGATACACGACGCTTTTGGGAGGAATGGGCACCAGGAGCAGCTCGACACCCATCTTTTTCAGCTGATGGTAAAAATCGACGATGGCGGGAAGTGGATCGGCAAATTCGAGTTTGGTCGCCTTGCTGACCTTCGCGGCCGCTTTTCCCCAGAAGCGCCCCGCCGATACGAAACGCAGTTCCGGACCGAAGAAGAGCCATCCCTCCTTGCCTGGAACAGTTATGGTTCGCCGCTGCTCCGCCGATTGAGCCAGGGAGGCATACTGATCGATCACCTTTCGGACTATATCCGCCTCTGCGGCGAAAGATGTCATGGCAATCCCCCAGAAGCCGATACCGATTAGGATTGTATAAAAACATTTTCTTTTCATCCTTTTTTGCACCTCTTCCCAAAGAATCCGTATTTCACTTTTTCACGGCCTCGCCCCAGCAGGGCTCCGCAAGCTGGAGGGCGGCATCATCCAGTTCGGTGCGGTTGATCCCTTCATACCGATCCGCCACATCGAACCAGGCCATCAGACGGAGTGTCACCGTCTCACCTGGCCGGTACCGCGCCGCCGCCGTCCAGACATTGTCCGTCATGCTTCTCATATAAACCACCGCATCGGTCTCGGCAAGAGGGCGGCTATCTGTTTCCATGTCCGTCAGGTGGATCGCCATGACATGATCCTTATAGGCCACCGAACCCGGCCTCGGCACAGCAGAAACCGCCTCGATTTTTCCACGGACAACCTTTTCTCTTCCTGACGGAATCGCCAGATACTTCAACGGTGGAGGAACGCCCAATTTCAGGTCGATTCGTTTCCAGTTCCCCACGGCCAGTTCCCGGATGGCGAACTGATAGATCACCAGACGTTTTCCTGCCAGACGATCCCGCCCCCGGGCCAGTTCGCCAGCCAGGATCTTCCGCACAGCAAAGGCGCCATTATCGTTGCGCGAGATGCGATCCAGCGGCCGCTGTAGGGCAAAGCTGAGCTGTTCGATGAAGCCGGCCCCTTCACCCCATCCCATGGCCCCAAGAGAATAGATGTTGCTGAAACTGTCGCCGAGCACGAGCACATCCGCCGTCTTCTGCGATTGCCAAGGTTCTCCCCCGGCCCCAAAAACTTTTCGGATTGTCACATTCTCCAGCGGAAAGACACGCTGCTTCTCAGGCAAATTCAGCATGACGGCCAGATCGCCGAGATTGGTCACCACGGATCTTTCCGCACGGTAGTTGGATGGAGACAACCCGGGGAGGGAAATATGCTTCCGAATAAAATCTGTTAGCTTTTCCGCCGCTAATTCCACAGCCTCGGGACGCCAGTGGGTATCGACCGCGAGATACTGTTCCTGACCGCCCAGTGTTTTCGCCCTCATTAGTATTGGTGCCACATCGAAAACGAGAACGCCATCGCGTTTCATTTCCTCCTTGAAACGTTCATAGGAAGGGTTCTGCAGTTCCGTCTGCCGTTGACCATAGCGATGGGTCAGCTTCTCCGGATGAATCATGGCCTTGATAGGCGTCGGCATAATGATCAGTGCAATCCCCCGCTGTGAAAGCTGCTCACGCAAATGCAGGATCGCTGCCCGCGGATCTGGCTCTGTTGGTGTAGCCCATTCATTGCCCCCCACTGCGCGCTTCTGCAACTGAACGGGATGGAGAAAAGGCAGTCCTGACAGATAATCGACGCCGGGTCGGTAAAAGAGCCAAGGCTGCTCGCCGCAGTAAGCCTTTTCGTTACCCGCGCCGAGCCAAGCCGTCAGGACATACTGAATCTTGGGACGAGTCCATTTCCCGATGACAGAATGATCATCCAAGGCCTCTTCAAACCCTTTCATCCCTTTCAAAAGAAAGCGGTTAACCACAAAAACGCGCGCAAGGATGCCGGATGATCCTGAATCCCCGGACGCCTTTAACGCCGCAGGAAAGAGGGAAAAAACATCATAGAGCTGCGGCAGAATGGAACGCCTTTCCCTTGCCGCATAATCCCTGAACTCCGAGATGTGCTGAAATAGGGGAATAGAAAGAATGACGAGCAAAAACAAAATTATCAGACACCAAGAAATGGCCGGGCGTACCCGGGTGTGCCCCACTTCTCTTCTCGCTATTTCCTCCCGCTGCTTCTGAAGTTCCCAAGCGCTCATAAGTTTCCGATCAAAAAATAAAGTAAATGAATGGGTTGTAAGACTGCGTCATCAGAACCACAATGGAAATCAGCAGTGCCAGAGCAATCGGCACCACCTTCCATTGGGGAATCGTCCGCGTCCAGTCCCAAGTCTGCGGGCACCCCCAGACAATCAATGCCGCCAGACTGAAAGTCCCCCAATAATAGGGCTGATAAAGAATACCGCCCAATAGGCCGGCGCCGTCCTGAACGGTTGTCAGACCGAATAGACTTCCAAGGTAGGCCAACGCCGACGGCAGATCAGCCGCCCTGAAAAATACCCAGGCCATGAGTACAATGAAGAAGGTCATGGCCACCCGGCAAGGTCTGGGCATCCGGCGGTAAAAGGCGTTTTTACCATGCACGCGCTCCAGAACCAACATGCCACCGTGGATCCCCCCCCAGATGACAAACGTCCAGGAGGCCCCGTGCCAAAGCCCTCCCAGAAGCATCACGACGGCCAGATTGAAGTAGGTGCGCCATACACCTTTCCGGTTGCCCCCGAGTGGGACATAGAGATAATCCCGCAGCCAGGTAGAAAGCGATATGTGCCATCGGCGCCAGAATTCTGTGATGGACTGCGAGAGATAGGGGGAATCGAAGTTTTTCGGAAAAACAAAACCAAGCATCAGCCCCAGACCGATGGCCATATCGGAATAGGCGCTGAAATCGAAGTATATCTGAAAGGCATAGGCGGTGAGGCCGTACCAGGCGTCCAAGACGCCGCGGGACCCAGCATCGAAAACCACATCGGCGATCTTCCCGCAAGGGTTGGCCAGCAAAACCTTTTTCGCCAGGCCGAGACTGACGAAAGCTACGCCCCGGGAGAATTTCTCGACCGTGTGGGTCCGGTTGGTCATCTGGTCGGCAATCTCCCGGAATCGGATAATGGGGCCGGCCACGAGCTGGGTAAAAAGGGAAATGTAGCAGGCAAAATCGATGAAATTGCGCAGCGATTTTGCCTGACCACGGTAAACATCGATGGTATAGCTCAGTAATTGGAAAGTGTAGAAACTGATGCCCAAGGGCAGGGTAACGCGGAGCACCGTCTCTAATTTCAGTCCGGACAGTCCCAATCCGTGAATCAGGAAATCGTAATTGTCCACGGCAAAATTGAAGTACTTAAAAAATCCCAGCATGGAGAGACTTGTCACGACGGAAACGGAAAGCCAGACTTTTTTCCGATGCAGGCTGACGCCATCCAACTCCGGATTTCCTGAAAGCGCGGATCCCGCTATCAGCCGTTCACCGGCGATTTTCAGACCGCACACATAACTGATCAGCGTCGAGGTCAGCAACATGACAACAAACAGGGGATTCGCCCAGCCGTAAAAACCGTAGCTCAGAAGCGTCAGGGCCAAGTGCCGGCCCCGGCGGGGCAGTCCATAGTAAACGGCAAGTGTCAGGGGCAGAAAATAGAATAAGAAAATCTGAGAACTGAATACCATAAGATCAGTTTCGCAACTCGTAGTAGAGCCGCAGTTTGAATTCATCGCTATCCATGATCAGCCGCTCTCCTTCCAACTCGGGATGGTCGTCGTAACGCTCCAAGACCATCCGGTAGATTTTGCCCTTTTCCCGCTTTGCGTCCCTGTGAACTCGCCCGTCCTCAATCACCCAATGGGCGGCCATGATTTTCTTCCGGCGATAAGAACCGGAGACCACCCGGACGACTTCATAACCATTGACCAGAAGCGCGCACTTATAGGGGGCAATGTCCTGAGGAGTGGGAACGCCAGAAAGATCCGTCAAACGGGCTTCGACCACCACGCGTTTTATGGTTTTTCGCGGGGCAATAGCCTTTCCCGGATCGGCAAATGCCGGTACTGTTTTCGCCTTTTTCGAACTGGAGACTTTTACCGGATTCTGTTTCGCGCCTTCCGCGGATGCCACCCAGACATCGGGGAAAAAGTCTGCCTGGTCGTTTGTGGTTACCCGCCACCAGGACTCGATCTTCGTGAGACCGGCATTGAACCGGCCGACATAAATCTCCACTGCAGGACCGCCCCCGGCAATGCGGTTCGCTCCCAAACCCACCTTATATGGCCCCGTCATCGTCATAATCCGGTGATGGTTGCTCCACCGGGGATGGTACACTTCATGGCCGTCTATCCCCGGGGCGCCGTTGATCCTGACCTGCCATTTTCTTTCATTTTCCTGATTCACGAGGGTCAGATTCCGGTGTGCGCCGTCGAAGATCCAGAAAAAATATTTGCCCTGTACAGAGGTAATCGACGTCCAGCAACCTTTGGCATAGAGCTTCATCGACCGGTTCGGCAGTTGGGCAACACCACCGTCGGGCCAGGGGAAAAGCCCTCCCGCCATACGACCGTCTTCAGACAACTGAAAACTGTTCACGCTCACACGCGTCCTGTTCCAAATCAACTCCCCTGCACCGGGACTGTCCAACAGTGTCCGATATACCACCGGACAATACTCCGCCCCTTTCTCCCCCTCCTCCGGTCCATAATACATCCACTCTCGTCCATCCTGAGGGTCCCGCCACAACACCAACCCAACACCACCAAACAACTCCCTCAATCCCGAGCCGTCCCAATTCACCACATAAATCTTCTTAAGCGAACGATCCGTAAAGACCACACGGTTCCCGGGCGGTGTGATCAAGGGCTTCGCGTAATTTCTCGGCGTCCCACAAATCACCCGCTCTCCCTGCCCGTCGCCCGTATCCAAACCCATCAAGCGTAAACTTGTGCCTTGTGCAAACACATCACGACCATCGCCCATATCCTGAACCCACACAATCCGCATGCGGGCGTTGCCCGCAACGGACCGTTCAGAGGCTGCGGCATTTTTGCTTACAGACGCGGGGTTAGCCCAAACCTGAGTCGACAGGCTCAACAGCATGACAACTGCAATGTGAAAAAAAAATGGGTTTATCGAGATTCCATCGAGGAATCTTCTGATAAATCGGGCTGTGGCCCTATCCCGATTTTTGATATTTAAGATCATGTTTAATCCATTGCTCCTATTTATAAGCACGACATTATCGTAAAAAGCTCCGCTATGCCGACCTGTCTGCGTGCGGGCACGCACAGGCAGGCACGTAGGCATTATAATTGAAAATAACTTGTTTAAGTCATTCCCGCGAAAGCGGGAATCCAGAGGGAAATGAGCAAAAAACTGGATTCCCGATTGGAGTCGGGAATGACAAAATGGCAAAAAATCCGACTTTTTAAGGAGCCGTCAATTATCATAAAAATTAAATTATGTGTACATGGGGAATGGGAACGATGAAGCGTCCGCCCCACTCCCTGATGTATCCCATCTGTTCGATTATTTCCTCTTTGATATTCCAGGGAAGGATCAAGACATAATCCGGTTTGTCCTCCCGGATCTGGTCAGGGTGCTTGATCGGAATGTGGCTTCCCGGCAGATAGCAGTTCTGTTTATGAGGACTCCTGTCGACGGTATAGTCCAGAAAATCCGTCCTGATCCCGCAGTAGTTCAGGAGTGTGTTCCCCTTGGCCGGCGCGCCGTATCCGACAATCTTTTTTCCCTCATTCTTGAGACCAATGAGATGTTGCAGAAGATTGCGTTTAACCGATTGGACCTTCTGGTGGAAAGTCAGATAGTGGTCAACATTCCCATACCCTGCGCTTATCTCTCTCGCCTTGAGTTCAACCACGCGGGGGGAAAGAGATTTGCTTTGATCCTCGTCATGCGCTGCATAAATCCGCAGAGAGCCACCGTGGGTCGGCAGCTCCTCCACATCAAAGATTGTCAGTCCGTGCTCCCTGAATATCCGTTCAACCGCAAGAAACGAGAAATATGAGAAATGCTCATGATAAATCGTATCGAACTGGGTCTCCTCCATTAATCTGGCCAGATGGGGAAATTCTATGGTGATCAGCCCATCGGCCCTCAAGACTGTTTTCAATCCCCTGATAAAATCGTTCAGATTGGGATTGTGAGCCAGGACGTTGTTCCCGATAATCAGATCGGCCTGTTTACCATTTTGCCGCATCTTCTCGGCATAGGCTTGGTCAAAAAAGGCGATTTCCGTTGGGATGCCTTTTTCCTGCGCCGCATGGGCCGTATTGGCCGCTGGTTCGATGCCGAGAACGGGTATGTTGTACTTCTTGAAATACTGCAGGAGATAGCCGTCGTTGCTCGCAATCTCGACAACAAATTTCTTCTCATTCAGACCGAACCGTTTGACTACCATATCAACATAATGCTCGCAATGCCTGAGCCAGCTATCCGAATAGGAAGAAAAATAGGCATATCCGGTATGGAAAATGTCTTTTGCCTTTTCAAATTCCTCAAGTTGAACCAGCAAGCAGTTTTCGCAAACATAAACATCCAGTGGATAGTAAGGCTCCATCTTGTGGAGATCATCCACGCTGAGATATGAATTTGATAGGGGAGACGCACCAAGAGACAAAAAAAGATGGCGAAGGGGTGTATTACAAAACCGGCATTGCATGGTTTTCAAAACTCCTCTCGTAAAAAATTTGTTCAGCCTTATGTGTATAAGGTGACACCTAAGCTCTGCAGACTATTGTCATCAAATGCCTGCTATTATATCGATATAATAGGAGATATGGTCCAACAAAAACAAAACAACGAGCTATCGTGGTTTCTTTATTCGCATAAACCGAACAGAGCAACTCAGCTATCTTTTTCCTTCCACCATACATTGATGCCTGATTTGCTATACTTGGAGCCCCCACATAAGTTTCTAAAATATACCGAATTCAGGGGAGCTGTTTTCCGTAAACTGCATTGGAACTAGTTAATAAAAACTTTTGGAGCCCGCAGGAAACAGCAACTCCAAAAACCAGTTCCACCGGTAATAAAATCTGTTACCACGCACCTCCTCCCACAAGCTATGCGTATGTTCTACTATATGTTCCAGATCATTTGTGAGTCTATTTTTCATGTTGGCATGAATTACGCCATTGACCGGTTATCTCCTCCAATATATTTGGATGCTTTATCAAATCCTTATGTCGTTCATATATTGATCAATTTGACTCTTACATATCTCGTATGAATTCTGATAGTTATATTTCTTATACCACTTAACTGTTTCTCCTACCGTTGTTTCAGCGTTCCAAACAGGCGACCATTTTAAGTATGTCTTTGCTTTGGATATATCAAGATTCAACAGGTTCGCTTCGTGAGGTTCCTCTTGGTTAGATTTATCAATCCAGGAGCCGCTTCCCCACTTTGCCACGATCATATCGGCTATCTCACCAACGGTTGTTATGGGATTCTGATTGGGGCCGAAATTCCAAGCACCACAAAATTTCTGCGGTTCTTCATACATTTTAGATGCCAGTAATAAATATCCACTTAAAGGCTCCAATACATGCTGCCATGGACGTGTCGCATGGGGACGGCGTATTTCAATAGGCTTTTTACTTTCCAATGCCCTTACGCAATCTGGTATAATTCTATCTTTCTGCCAGTCGCCACCACCGATAACATTACCGGCTCTTACAGACGATAAGCTCTTTCCGTGTTTTTCAAAATCAATAGGATTAAAAAATGAATTCCTGTAGGCTGCAGTTATTAATTCAGAGCATCCTTTGCTTGAGCTGTATGGGTCATATCCCCCCATCGGATCATTTTCACGATAGCCCCACACCCATTCTTTATTTTCGTAACACTTGTCACTGGTAACATTAATAACAACCCTGACTGAATCGGTTATATGACAACACTCCAGAACATTCACTGTACCGCCAATATTGGTGTCATATGTTTCCTTCGGGTTTACGTACGATTCCCTGACAATCGGCTGAGCCGCAAAATGAAACACAAACTCAGGTCGATATTTTTTAAATGTTTCTCTTAGTTTCTGATAATCTCCAACATCCCCTATTATATGGATAATTTTATCTTTCAAACCACTGACTACGAAATTGTCTCTTTCGGTATATGGTTCAAGGGCATACCCCACGATGTTGGCACCTAATTCTTTCAGCCAAATGCAAAGCCATGAACCCTTGAACCCGGTATGGCCGGTTATTAAAACTGTCCTGCCCTGAAACATGTTATCAAACATAAAATACCTCTTTTATTCAAATTGCCAGGGAGCATAACCATTGTTCCAAGTGTCTTGAAGCAGCAAATAGTCGCGGTAGGTATCCATGCACTGTCAATAACCATGATGGTGATAGAGCATTAGCTCTCTGTCCCATGCAAGTTTTCCTAAAGGTTCTCCTTCCAGGATACAATCACTATCCACTGAAAGGTAATCAGGAGATTTCCTTTCATCACCTCTCACCTGTCGATTCAACCTCTGTAAGTCGCAGAAGTTGGTGTTCCCGCAACGCCTTAGCGGCATTTCCGATCATAGTAAATTCATAGCCGGAACGGTCGGCAATGTCCAGCAATGAATGGCTGCCATCGGACAGGTTCAGCACCCACAGCATTGCCATCTGATCAAATCCTGTGTCCCGATCGCCGCCCATAAGGCGATAGAGCCCCCTTTTCCCGAGTTGGGGCTCGCATTTGGGATTCAGGTTCACATAGGTCCGGTTGTTTTCCAGCACCTGGAGAACGGCAAGGTATTTCTTAAAGGAATCAGCCAGTGATTCGGGACTCACGAAGTCAAGGTCATCGGCAGAGGTGTGATACTGGGGATACTGTCCGTGCGGAGTTCTCATAAGACAACCGACAGGGAGGTCGAAGCCGGGCGAACCGTACTGTCTTTCATCATAGCCGTAGGGGAAAAAGTCTATTATCTCATAATCCTGCCCGGAATGCTTAAGGACATGGGCCACTGCCCTGTCTATCTCAGCATCTCCCTGCCTACTTTTTTTGTAGGTCGTCTTTCCCCGATCACCCACGCAGGCAACCACCAGACCATGCCGGATTCTGTAAACCCCAGACTCGTTGAGACAGAGCCAGGTAATGGAACCGATCGTCCCGGGAATAAAAAGGAAACGGTAGGAATACCTTCGTGGTCGGGTACTGAGATGCTTGGCCAGGAAGGTAACTAGAGCCATACCGGAAAGATTGTCGTTACACAGCGATGGATGGCAGGCGTGACAGGAGATGAGCACCTCTCCCCCTTCGCTCCCCGGCAGATAATATTCACCGTAGGTGAGGTGTCCCGGCTCTAGAGAGCTGTCGATGCAGACCTCGTACAAATCATCCCTCATATTGAGCAGATCACGGTGACGCAGACAGAACCCCCAGGTTTCCTGGTAATAGGAAGTGCGATAGGGAATCCAGTCCGGATGTTCCGGAAGGGTGAAAAGGTGTTTTTTCAATTCCGGGAGCGACAACGTCGCCCTGACAGGGACGCTGTAACTAACCACATGCAGATTCGACTCCCTGAAATCAATGACCCGTTCGCCCATGCTGTTTTTGACATATGCATCCCGGATGTTCCACTCTTTCGGAACGTTCCAGTCAAAGACCTTCGTTCCCGTCGGCACCTCGTGGATCTGCAGGGGAATATGGCCTGAAACCCTGGAGAGGGTCTCGCGGAAACCCGCCCCCGTTATGCTGCGACACAAAGGGTAAAGGTTCCGGGCAAACTCGTGCATCTGCCGACCGACAAGTTCCTGATCTATGACATGTGCCGCAAATTCCACGGACAAAGTATCAACCTCCCGAAGAAATCAATCCCTGTAATCTGGCCAGTTCCGGTCCCGATCCGAAAGGATCGCCTGACCCTTGGCCGGCCATTGAATCCCGAAGACCGGATCATTCCAGCGGACGCCGCAGACGGATTCGGGATGGTAAAACTCGGACATCTGGTAGAAGATCTCGGTGTTGTCTGCCAAAGCTTGAAAGCCGTGGGCAAAACCTTTGGGGATGTAGAGCATCCGGCAATTATCCTCGGTCAGCTCCAGGGCGATCCATTGTTTAAAAGTCGGTGACTCTCGACGCAAATCTACAATCACATCATACAGCCCGCCCCTGGTGCAGCGAACCAGTTTTTCCTCGGCATGGGGCGCCGCCTGATAATGCATCCCCCGCAAGGTCCCGGCATCCCGGTTGAAGGAGATATTGCACTGCGCCACATCCGGATTCAATCCCATCTCGGTAAACTCATTGCAGCAGAAGGACCGGCCGAAAAAGCCCCTGTCGTCCTCCAGGCGCTGCACTTCGATAATGAAGGCCCCTGACAGTTTTGTTTCCCTGAAGATCATGACAACCGCCCTATGGCCCCGATCTTTATGCCATTCATTCCCAGACTTTCCAGCCGGCTTTGCCCTCGTTCCAGAGTCTTTCCAGTTTCTGCAGGTCTCTGAGCGTATCCATACAGGACCAGAAGCCGGTATGTTTGTAAGCCATGAGTTGACCGTCCTCGACAATCTGTTCCAGCGGTCCGTATTCCAGATCGCAGTCATCGGCCTCGTTCAGATAGTCGAAAATCCGCCGGTTGAAGACATAATATCCACCATTGATGAATCCTGGCATCTTGGGCTTTTCAAAAAATTCTACCACCTGGTCGTCATCAATCTTCAGCTCTCCAAAATAGGAGGCGGGACGCAAGACGCCGGTCACCGTGACCATCTTTCCATGACGGGCGTGAAAATCGAGTAGAGCATTGATATTCACGTCGGACACGCCATCGCCGTAGGTTGCCATGAAAGTCTCGCCCTTGATAAATTTCTGAAGCTTTTTTAACCTCGCTCCTTTGAGAGATTTCTCACCGGTATCAGCTAAAGTGATCCGCCATCCCCCCTCTTCATGATTCTGATGGATACAGACATTCTCCGGCTTTCCAAGTTCCATAGTAACATCATTGTTCATGAGCTCATAATGACAGAAATAATTCTTGATCATCTCTCCCCGATATCCCAGGGCCAATATAAAATCCTTATGACCGAAATGAACGTAATTTTTCATGATATGCCAAAGAATGGGCCGTTTACCGATATTCACCATCGGTTTAGGGCGGGATACCGTTTCTTCCTGCAAACGGGTACCGGCGCCACCGCAAAAAATAACCACTTCCATGATTTTATAAGCCTCCTTTGAAGATTGCTGCGTGCTTCATATCATGATCGCCCGGAAACAGAGATCTTTTCCCCAATCGACGCCAATCAGACAAGGCATTCAAAATCCTTGATGAAGGACTCTTATTTGAGGATATGTTTAAAAACAAAATGAGACCTTTGCATAACTCCCTTATTCATCATTCCAGTGAAAACCGGAATCCAGGAAGTCCTTGATAATACTGGATACCGGCCTTCGCCGGCATGACATAATTGTTGGTTTTATTTAGTTGTGCAAAGGTCTCTAAGAGTCTCTGGATTTTTCTTTCCCGATATTTCATCAGTTCATAATGGTTGAGGCGTGTAAAGTGCTTTTCAAAGCCAACTGGCGGGACAAATCACGACCGGAGAAACCTTACGGCATCAAATCTGTTAATCAATATCAATTCATTTGTTGATAGTCAAGTAACTTCTGACGGTCAACCGTTCCTCCCATTAAAACAAACATACCTCCTATTAAAATAAATATCAGGTTAAAGGCAAGGAAAAGGGTTGATAAGATCAACGAGCTTTCAGGCGCCACCTGGTAGTATTTACCGAGCAGATAAATAATACTTATGTCTCTAACGCCAAGCCCTGCAAAAGAAATCGGAAGCATTTGCACAAGATTGATTGCGCCAAGGAGCCATACCGAAACCTGGAACGGAAGATTGATCCCCACCATAATCATCAACAGGTAAGTAATTAATATCAGAAACAGGTGGCACAGCATCGACATGCATACTGTCCATAATATCACGCCCAGATCAACATTGGTACAGGTGATCACGGAATCCCACAGCTTATTGCTCAGGTGGATCAGTTTGTTTCTCCAATTTCCAGCAGGTGTTATTTGTATGATCGCCCGGGAAAATTGTTTCATGATGGTCGCTGCCTTTGACGATACAAAGGGAATAAACATCAGCAAAAACAAAACAGCCAGGATGATAATATACACTCTCAGATTGATATCTATAAGCTTTTCTTCAAACACGAGTCCAATGGCGGTAAAAGCGATCAGAGTGATAATGCTCATGAGTCGAAGGAATATAATAACAGACGCGGAAGCGGCCTTTTTCCCTGATTTGTCCGAAAGCATGTACCATGTTATCAGGCCGCCTGCCAGGTCGCCCGGCAGGACCAATCCGTAAAAAGATGATATCAACTGGACCTTGAAAACAAAATTTGTCCCCAACTTGCTGTTAAAAACCTGCTTGAAATAATAGTGGATCTGATAAGCGTTAAGATACCTGAAGATCAACGAGATTATCAGTAAATAAATGAACATCCAGGGTTGGACATATTTCAATGCGGATAGAAAATCATTATACTGAATATACTTATAGAAGATATAATAAAAAATTGCGCCGGTTATAAGTAACTTCATGATGTTGAAAATCAACCGGTTCCGTTTTTTTCGATTGACAATTATCTGGCCGTTATTCGTATGCATGATTGTTTAAAAGGGGTCCAAGCATTAAAAGAACCTGTCGCTTATCAAATGCAGCATCAATCTTCATGGGCTGGCGTGTCTTTTCTTTGCGTAAAGGTATGCGGCGGGGGGAATTTATAACCACTTCCATATTCATCCCCTATTATCCTGGACTAAATATTTAACCAATATACTCAAAATCCCTTGCAAATGACTCCTGCCCAAAAACATACTTGAACACAAATCTTGTAAGAACCTGATTTTCAGCCATCATCATCAAGACGCGAAATCTTATATCCCTTCTAAGCGAGTCATACACACTTATATCGTATTGTCTAAAATAATCGTGGAATTTTTTTTCCAATTCACGATTCTTAATAATAACAGCAGTTACAAGATTTTTCGCAAAATACCTCTTCAGCATCAATTTTCGCCACTTCTCTGCAACCTCTTTGGAAAAAATTTCCTTTGTCAGAACATAACGGTATGGTGATTCAATATATTCAATATTTGATATCAATTTATCAAAATCCTGTTTCATGGTTTCATTCTGACCATGTCGACGCCATACTCCGACAAATTCATTAATAAAACCGATTTTGTGAGTCACAGTTAACCGTAATAAACTTTCCCAATCGGAACTGCGAATATCTTTTTCAAAAAAGCCTAATTTCATTGCCTCGTGACGATCATGGAGAACAGTTAGTGTAGGCAACGAATACCCTTTATAATAATTTAGAAAGAACCAGTTCCCATCCATGATTTGAGGTAGATTGCTGTTGACTTTATCTTCTACGAAGAGATTTTCCTTCTCGTAAAATGCTTTTAGCCGTGAGAAGACCATCACCAATTGATGACGTTCCAAAAGATCGACCGCTTTGCTTATGTATCTATTATCAATCAGATAATCGTCCCCATCCAGATGCAAGGCCAATTCTCCTGAAGAATACTCATAAAGTGCTTTTCTGGCATTGGCGATCATGCCAATATTTTGTTCGTTCCGAAAATATTTCAGACGCGAATCCTGAAGGTACTTATTCATTGTCAATTCAATCGGATCTGTCGAATGGTTATCGCTGACCACCACCTCCAGATTCGGATAGTCTTGGGCCAACGCTGATTCTACAGCCTGGCCAATATAGTGGGCCTGGTTGTATACGGTAATCGCAATACTTACTTTTTTCATACAAGGATTCTCCTACTAAAAAACGACGCTGAGCAACTAGATTCCTGTTTACACAGGAGTGATTATTTAAACTATTTACAGCAAAAATGAACTACCCCGCCGCAAGCAGCGGGACATCTTTAAGAGTATTGAACACTCAGGGGGCGAGGAATATAACCCTTTCTAAATTTAAAGCTATTTTCAAAGGTCTCGTCGCTAAAAACTGTCGCGGTGCCAAATAAGCCGCGAAATTCGAGTGGAAGTAGTCGAACCGCGCTTCGGCTAAAATTCGCCATCCCGAGTCCCAAGTATCCCGACCTCGTCAATCCGCGCTACGCGACACCAGAAAGACCTTCGACAGCGACCGATAGCTTTGCAGGGGTTGTGCGGATAACTGCGGATGTTCTTGAAGAAACTCTTCGAACGCGTCGTTCTGGCCACGATGTCCATCGCTTGTTGAACCCCAGTCATCGCAGATGACGATCGCGTGGTCTCGAATCAGCGGTTCGACATAGCGCAGGACATCGCGCGACGCTGAATAGGTGTCGCAATCAACCATGATCAAGCTTGCTTTATCCAACGCGAGGCGAATCTTAGTCTCTTCAGTGCACGTCTGACTGAACCAGCCCTCGACAAGCGTGACG
>JADFWA010000114.1 GCA_015222855.1 Pseudomonadota bacterium
CCCTCAAGCTCCACCAAGTCACGGATATTTTCCCTGGTTAATGAAGGAATTTCAAAAAATTCCGCGGCTACAATCCCGAGATTTCGATAAGCCCCCTTTGCGATTTTAACTAAGTTTTTAATGTTCTTCTCCGGGTAGGCACACTTGAGGTTGTGGAGGGTGATCAGCCTGTGCCTGGTGGAGAGGCGATAAAAAAGCAGGGAGATCGCCTTGAAAAATTCTTTTCGAATTGCAAGCGGGATGGAGCTGAAAATCAGAAGTATTGCTCTTGTTGGTATCGTTTTTTTCACCTGAAAATATCTTTCTGACAGGCGAGACGCCTGTCCTACTGGTTATACTGTCCTACTGGTTATAAAATTGCCGCCATTGGTAGGACAGGCGTCTCGGCTGTCCTTTCTGCAATTTTCATTATCCTTTGTGTCGTTATGCGACATGTATGTTTCATTCTGAAAGTTTTGACAGAATTATATCTTCAAATTCTTTGGGGTGACCGACTATTTCCATTTCTATTCTGAGCAGAAAGATATCACGGAAGAACTCCGGAAAGTCAATCAATTTTATCCCGTCCTTTTCCGTGGTGACGATAATCTCTGCCGAACTGTTTAAGGATGCCTTTTTTATCTCTTCGAGATCGCCTGTCGTATATCTATGGTGATCGGGAAATGGTATAAAGGCGACTATCTCTCCACCAAGAGAATTTAGAGTCTTTCTGAAGGATTCGGGCTTCGCTATTCCGGCAAAGGCGCATACCTTTTTCCCTTTCAGGTATTCGAGCGGATGGATGTCATCCTTGTTTCCTTTAACAAGGTCTTTCGGCCTGTGATATCCCCTGAAAATCGGAACAGGGGGGAGCTTGTTTTCTTCTTGCCGGTCGGTTCCCGTCAGTACGATGATATCAGCCCTCTTCAGGGCTTTTGCGGGTTCGCGAAGCCCACCCCTGGGCAGGAGGAACCCGTTCCCGAAGGGTCTTTTACCGTCCAGGAGGACTACGTCAATATCCCTGAAAAGAGAGCGGTGCTGAAAGGCATCGTCCAGGATCAGGACATCAGTCCCCAGATGATCTATGGCATATTTCCCTGTGAGGTATCTTTTTGGCCCTGTGATAACGGGTACACCCTTTGCGGATTTTGCGATGAGCACCGGTTCATCACCCGCAACGCTTGTGTCCATTAGAAGATTATTGCCGGCGGATATGACATTGACGGGATTTCTGTTTTTGCCCCCATATCCTCTGCTCAGTACAGTTGGCCGGTATCCCCGCTCTTTCAGCAGATTTGCCAGCATGATAACCGTCGGTGTTTTGCCCGTCCCCCCCACGGTTATGTTCCCTACGCTGATCACCCTGCATCCGAGCTTTTTTGTTTTGAGGAGACCAAGGTCATACATCCGGTTTCTCAGACGGATAATTCCGCCGTAAAGGAGGGAAAGCAGGTAAAGGGAAAAGAGAAATGGATTCAGGAGACTCGGTTTGCTGTTGTCATGCAGTATCTTGGTAACTAAGCCCTTTAATTGTTTCATCTTTTGAATTTCGTAAAAAGGCACCCGTTAGCAGGGCTTGTAGGGTCGGGTTTTATACCCGACCGCAAACGGTGGCATGTAAAATGCCACCCTACATCTTGATGATTTCGTAAAAGGCCATCCGTTAGCAGACAAACACGGACAAACGAATTTGTCCATGCCACCCTTCAGTTGAACCCTGAACTTTAAACTCCGAACTCTGAACTCTCCTTCTTGAACTGCATGTTGTAGAGCTTGAAGTATTCACCTTCTTTCGCAAGGAGGGATTCGTGGTTTCCTTCTTCAATTATTTCTCCGTTGACAATGACCAGAATCCTGTCCGCGTTTCTTATGGTTGAAAGCCGGTGGGCAATGACCAGGGTTGTTCTCCCTTTCATCAGGTTTTCCAGGGCATCCTGAACCTCAATCTCCGCTTCCGTGTCGAGAGACGAGGTAGCCTCATCCAGGATCAGTATCGGCGCGTCCTTGAGGAGCGCCCTTGCTATGGAGATTCTTTGCCTCTCACCGCCGGAGAGCTTTGCCCCCTGTTCTCCGATTATGGTATCGTACCCATCCTGCAGATTGACAATGAAGTCACGCGCGTTGGCCGCCCTGGCCGCCTTTATTATATCCTCCTCAGTCTTTTCTATATCACCGTAGGCTATATTATTTCTGACGGTATCGTTGAAGAGAATCGTCTGCTGGGTAACGATTCCTATCTGATCCCGAAGTGATTTCAGTGTGGCATCTCGTATATCGCGGCCGTCTATCAATATTTCTCCCTCGGTGACGTCATAGAATCTCGGTATCAGGTTGACGAGGGTGGTCTTCCCTCCTCCGCTCATACCGACAAAGGCAATTGTCTCACCCGCTTTGACACGGATATCTATGTTTTTTAAGACGGGGATTTCGTCATAGCTGAAGGAGACATTTCGGATATCGATGCTGCCGGAGATTGGGGGCAGATTTACCGCATCTTTCTTGTCCTTTATTTCAGGAACCATGTCCATGACACTGAAGACACGTATGGCGGCGGATATTCCCTGCTGAATGGTGTTATTGACGTTTGTCAGCCTCTTGACCGGTTCGTAGAGCAGAATGAGGGCGGTAAGGAACGAGAAGAATGTGCCCGGCGTTGATGTGCCTTTGATTACTTGATGCCCTCCGTAAAGTACAATTGCGGCAATTCCGATGCCTCCCAGGAATTCCATAAAGGGACTGGATATCGCCCTTACGGATATGGCTTTCATCGTGAGCTTAAAGAGGCGTTCATTTTCCTTGCCGAACCTTCCGTTTTCATAATCCTCCATTCCGAAGGCCTTCACTATTCTGGTTCCGGATATTGTTTCCTGCAGGAGGGTGGTGAGGCTTCCCATGGTGACCTGGGTGCTGGTGGCGATCGTTCTCATCTTTTTACCGAACTTCGCTATCGGATAGATGGTCAATGGAAAAACAAACATCGCTACAATGGCAAGTTTCCAGTCACGGTAAAAAATCACGAAAGTAAGGCCGATCAGGGTGAAAGAATCTTTAAAAAGGCTGGTCACCGCTTCCGACACCGCGCCCTGGATAAGGCTGACGTCGTTTGTTATCCGCGACATGAGTATGCCGGTCGGGTTTTTTGTAAAGAAAGAAAGGGCCTGCCTCTGTATGTGATTGTAAAGTTCCCCTCTCAGATCCGTAACTACTCGCTGACCGATAAAACTCATCAGGACCGTCTGACCGTAGCTGCAGGCCCCTTTCAGCAGATATATTACAACTATCGCTGCCGGTATCAACATCAGCATCTCGGCGTTTTTGTCCACGAATATTTCATCAAGGGCCGGTTTGACGAGAAAGGCGAGGGAGGAGGTCGCTGCTCCGACTATGAGCATGCAG
>JADFWA010000115.1 GCA_015222855.1 Pseudomonadota bacterium
GTAATCGCCTGCTCTATAATCTCCCGGTAGTGGCCCCCCAGGCCTATGGTCTCTCGGACCGTAATCGCCAGGATCGTGATCACCCGGTCTGTCACCTCTTGGGCCGTAATCATCCAGACCATCGTCACCGCGTCTGTCATCACCTGGACCATAACGATCCGGTCTGTCATCTCGCGGTCCGCGATCGCCGCGCCGATGATCCCCACGACCATCATCTCCGGGTTCGTCGTCACCGCGTCCGTCATCACCTGGTTTATCCCCGGCTCCTGCATAACGGCTTTGCCTGCGATCGCCTTTCTTACGATCACCGCGTTTGTCATCACCACGATCTTCATCCTCTGGTTCGTAATCTCCAGGTTCCTGATCATCCGGCTCCCGATCACGTGGTTTGTCATCACCGGGTTCCTGGTCTTCCGGTTCGTCACCTCCCGGCTTTTGGTCTTTTTCTTCGTCGTCTCCGGGTTCCTTGTCTTTTCCTTTGTCATCCCGTTTCTTGTCGTCTGAACCCTCGTCTACCCTTTCATCTTTCTTTTTCTCCTCGTCTCTGTCCTCTTCTTCCTTGATAGCTGTATCCGATGAATGCCGGGCAATCTCTTCAGCCGTAGCCACCCTGACTATGGGCGGAACGTCAGGGCTAATAATCAACATTGCCTGACCTGTATTGATGTTCATCACCTGGTCAGGTCTGTTCTTGCTGTAGCCATACCCCTGGCCCTCTTTGAATACAAAGTTGCTTATACCTTTCTGATAGGTACTAAAAAAATCCGTCCCTCTCACTCCGCAAACGGCGGTAGGGGTATGGACCTCATGTTTGTTCTTTTTCTTGAATCCAAAAAAACCACCGGTTTTCTTTAGCACATTTTCGATTTTGCCTCTGAAGAGGTTAAAGATTCCACGCTTGCGCTCTTCCTCCATGATGTATTCGTCAATTTTCACCCGGCTTTTCTGGGCAATACGGAGGATTCCACCATCACCAAAAATAATTTCCGCCTTTGATTTACTCTTGACCCGAATAATATCCCCAACACCTACCTCGTCTCCTTTGTGGACCAGAATCGCCGGCACGCCTAAACGGGTAATATCAACTCTGCCCTCAACTTTACTGAACTTGCCCACCGTTTTTGCATAAGCCGACAAGCAGAGCGCATTCAAAAGGAATAGAAGGATCATGAAAAAGACTGTGCGTCTCATCTTAACACCTTGTTATCATTAATTGAACGGTAAAATACCGCTATTTTAGCATCATCGCCGTTTATATTATTGATTCAGGGAACCTACTCTATTCTTTTATCGGAAGGGAGGGGCTAAGCCTTTAGCGCTTATCACCATAACCCCTGTTTTTTTAGATCAATATCTGTACTCCAAACCTAAGCTATATAGTTCTTGTTTGTATTCGTAATAGCCGATGTTTGAGTTAACCCTGGTTTTTGTATACTGCGTAACCAGACTTGTGTTCTTCATAAATTCCCAGGTGAATCCCAGGGAGGCTGTATAAGTTTCATCATCTCTTGTGTTTTTATTATTCAAAAGAATGTGGTTGTTCTTGTAATCCTGCAGAAACGCCTGGCCGCTGAGTTGTAATTTAACCTTATCAACCAAGGGGGTTATAGCATTGGCCGAGAACTTGTGCCCTTCGTTCTCCCACCATATCCCGTCCGTATTTTCGACAATATATTCATATTTCAGGTTCAAAAAGGTATTCTTAAGCACCCATATCCAGCTAATATATGTATTGTACCCTACTGAATCCCTGTCTTCTTCCTCGCGAGTCGGCGGCTGAAAATATTCTTTTCTGTTGTAACCGCCAAAAAGCTCCACCAGATGATTGCGAGCTAAAGCCATTCGTAACATTGGGCCAATGCTTAAAGAATCTGAGTATTCCTTGTAACTTGGACCCCTTAGTATTGAGTAGCTGTAAGTTGTCGCCAGATTTAATGAAAATCTGCCAAAATTATAACCAGGAACAACACTGATGCTGTTGCTGATAGTATCACGTGAGGTGGAATACTCATCATGAAAATTGCCTGAAAAAGCATACTGGGCAGTAAAGAGCCAGGGGCCCTTAAGGGTGGGCACGTAGTTTATCCGAAGCGAGGGGGCTGTGGAAAAGACTTCCTCGTCCGTGCTTCCTGATGTAAACTCAGGATCGTTGGGATTCGACAACAGATTAGTATTATATTGTTCCGAAACCGCCAATGTTATACGAAACGGCCTTTCAAGCTCTATCCTTTTTTCCACCATATCTTGATATTGGCGGGCAAATGTTGCCATATCAGATTCGGGATCCTGTAATATTGCTGCCTGAAACCGCTCCTTCGCCTTCTTAAGGTCTTTCTCCTTCATGTAACAAAGGGCAATCTGGAACTCTACTACCTGGGAAAGAGATTCATCCAGGGATCTGGCCTTTTCAAATGCCTCCACAGCCTCTAAGTTCTTGCCTTCCTTCACAAGGAGCTGCCCTTTCAGGAAAGCAATTCTTGGCGCAAATATCTTTTGTTCCTCGGCCACCCCTATCCATTTCTTTGCCTCCTCAAGTTTCCCAAGTTGAATTGCAATATCTATGAGTTCAACCAGGGCTTCCTTAATTTTAGGCGTGAGAGTCACGGCATCTCTGAAGTTTTCCAGCGCCTTTGGGTAATTCATCATATGCTTATAGGTAAGCCCCAGAAAGAAAGCAGCAGGAGAGGATTTTGGATCTTGCTTGCGTGCCTTTGTCAAGATTTCGGAGGCCTCTTCATAGTTTTCCTCCTTATATTGTTCAATACCCTCCTTGAGCAAAGAGGGTTCTTGAGAGAAAGAAGGGGGGGTGAAAGTTAAAAATGAAACAACTATACAGAAGTAAACCAACGCAAGTTTTCTTTTAGCAGTTTTCAGAATTCAACGCCTCATTTTAAAAAAGTTCATTTTGGATGTGGGAAGTATAGGCA
>JADFWA010000116.1 GCA_015222855.1 Pseudomonadota bacterium
ATATATAGCTGCATCGCCTGATCATCGGTATCGGCCTTTCTGACATCTCCGCCAACGGGAAGCTTGGTAACCTTCCATCGCCAGTTCAAGAAAGGATACTCCTGTACATCTACTTCTATTGCTTTCTGTATCCCGAAAGACGATTTATCATCGCTTGTCATGTGGAGGCAGAATTTATCTCCCACTTTTTCGAGCTTGATAACCGGCATCCCCTTATGCTTTTCCAGTTTCCATCCCACCGGGGCTCCCTCATTCATGTCGGCAGAAGCAAATTCTGCGACGACAACCGTATCGTCCGTATCGTCTCCACCGGAAAGGGCATGTCCGAACAATCCAAAGATAAATATCACTGTCAACGAAAAAATAAACAGGGAAAATCTACTCGTTTTCATTATTCCCCTCCGGTGGTTTTCAGTTGTTTATACATGGCCATTATCTCCGTTTTTGTCAGAACCGAATCGACCCGTTTTACATATTTTTCTATATTTTCCAGGGCGCCCTCTTCGCGATCAATCAGCACAATGACTCGATCCACGACCAACCCCTCTTCTTTTGCCCTTTCTATCGCCGTTATGGTTGACGCTCCGGTGGTGATAACATCATCTATAATCGCGACCTTTTCCCCAGACCTGACGTTGCCCTCTATCTTGCTTTTTGTGCCGTGCTCCTTTACATCTTTTCTGACAATAAAAGATTTTACGGGTCTCCCCCGCTGATAGGAAATCACAGAGAGCGCATTGGCTATGGGATCCGCCCCGAGGGTCATGCCGCCGGCCGCGGTGATCTCGGAATCCTCAAGCATATCGAAGACTATGTTGCCTATAAGATTCATCCCCTCGGGATCAAGGGTCGTCGGTTTACAATCGTAATAGAAGTTGCTCCTCCTGCCGGAAGTCAATGTAAAGGGCGGATTCTCACTGTATCTAAAGGATCTGTCAACGATAATCTCGGTAAGTCTCTTTTTCATTTCATTATGTTTCATACTTTAAAATGCCTTTCCCAATACAAAAATGTATTTACTCCGTTACAGTATAGAAATAATCCGGATTAAGATGAAGGGCCTCCCTGTATTCCACAGCAGCCATATCCGGCCACCCCTTTTTATCATAGTATAAACCCAATGTGAAGTGTATGTCGGCATTGCCCTGTTCTATTCTAAGCGCTTGCTTTGTCTGATTTATAGCCTGATCAAGATTTCCAATGCCATAATACGCCTTGCCGAGATAGAATCGCGTCTCACTATTAAACAGATTACCCCTGAGTGCAACGATCAGCACATTGAGGGCACTCCTGTGTTTCTTAAGTTTTATATATATCTTGCCAAGATTCACCAGTGTATCTTCATCATAAGGTTTTACCTTCTTTGCCCTCCGGTAGAAAGTAACAGCCTTTTCAAGATTACCTTTCTTTGCATAATTGACGGCTATATCATAAAGGGCATCAAAGTAGCCTGGTTGAGATCTTATCGCCTTATGGTACTCTTTTACAGCGCCGTCAATATCACCTTCTATGTCACATATCTTTCCAAGAGAATAATGCACCTTACTATCTTTCGGGCATCTCTCAGCGAGGATCCTGTAATATGCTATGGCCTTTTCATGCTCCCCTCTTTCCAGACAAATGTCCCCAAGTTGAAAATAAGGCCAATAGTAATCAGGATCAATTTCCACCGCCTTTTTATGGAAAATAACGGCTTCGTCTGTTTCTCCTTTGGCCCGGTAGGCCTTTGCCAACATATAATAATACCTGGCAACCCCGGGATTTATCGCAATGGCTTTTTTATATTTATCTATTGCCCTGTCAAATCTTTTCCTGTCGAGATGTCTGTTTCCCTGTTGATAATAGGTGGAAGATGTTTTCTGTTTTGCCGATACACCTGAAGAAGCAAACACAGAGAGTAAAAAAAAGATTGATAGAATAACTGAAATTTTGTTGATGTGTTTTTTTTTCATAGTTGTAATTAACGGTGTTTTTATTTTACTTTTAAATTTTGCATTTTGATATTTGATATCACTTGTCCCTCAAAACATATTTCACCGGAACCTCAACCCACATGGTTATCGGATATCCCATCCTCTTTGCCGGTTCGAATTTCCATTTCTTGACCGCTTTCAGAGCCGATCTGTCCAAAATGTTATATCCGGATGACTTTTTTATCTTCAATTCCCCTACCCTTCCATCGATAAGTATCTCCGCCGATAGCAATACTACGCCTTCATATCCCCTCTTGCGGGCTATCGCCGGGTAGATTGGGGGCACATTTTCGTCGTACCGAGGTACGGCCAGGGTCACTTTTGCCGTCTCCAGAGACTCTTTCCCGGTAGGTGCAGACGGAGGAGGGGATAGGGCATCGGCAGACGGACTGGCCTCCCGGGTTTCAATTTTCTCTGTGGGAACCGGTTCTGTTATTATCTCTTTTTTTTGTATTGGGCTGATCTGCTTATCCGGCTTGATTATCTCCTTTTTTTCCTTGACGACTATTTTTCTTTCCTTCTTCACCTCAGGCACTGCATCCGCGGTACGAGTAGAGACCATGGATATATTGAGACGGCCATAATTTTTCGCCTTGAAATGAAGGGGACGCGGGGAGGTGGACATATGGGTAAAGGCAATCCCGATATGAATGGCCAGCGCAACCAGCGCCGCGAAAAGAAAGTCCTTTTCAATCGTTATTCTTTCCATTTTGTCTCCAGCGAAAGACTAACAATCCCGGATTTCCTAACCATATCCATAACCGAGATGACCCGTTCATAGGGGGCTTTTTTATCTCCCATGATGACGACCTTCATCTCGAGAAATTTGTCATGCCGGGAGGACAGCCGGGAGAGGAGTTCATCCAGCGTTACCTCTTCTTTTTCGAGGAATATCTTACCGTCCGCCCTCACGCCAATACTGATAAAATCTTTTTTATCCACACAGGATGTGGAGGATTGGGGCAGGTCAACCGGTATTCCCCTGTGAACGACCATCGACATCATCATGAATATAAAGGCGACCAGAAGGAGAAATACAACATCGATCAGCGGTATCATCTCAATCCTGGCCTTGCCGGAGTATCTCTTTGAAACCTTCATCCCGCTCGATATTCCCCATTCCTTCTTTTTTCGAAGATTATCTCCAGATTGGTGCCGTACTTTTCCATCTCAAGCGCGGCCTTTTCGGTTTTCGATATAAAGTAGTTGTAAGGTATGAGACTGAGTATGGCGATGGTAAGTCCAAAGGCCGTGGTGATGAGGGCCTGGGCGATACCCACCGTTATCATCTGGGGATGTTCCGCACCCACAGTGCCAAGCATATTGAATGAATAGATTATCCCCGTAACCGTCCCCAGGATTCCCAGAAGGGGTGAGAGGGTTATCATTGTATCGAGAATAGGCAGGTAGCGCTTCATCCGGGCAATCTCCGCGTCAGCGCTCATCTGCAGGGCATCTCTCAAGGAAAAATCACGGTGGACTACGCCACAGACCATGACGCTGATGACGAAATCACGGGTGCTGCCGGTGATCTTTTTTGCTTCCTCAAACTGCCCCCTTTCAATCAGGGTCATCAAATCATCCAGCAATCTTCTATTGCGATTTTTCTCTTCTTTGATCCAGAATATTACCCGTTCAATTATTACCGTAAGCGATACGAGGGAACAAAGGAGAAGGGGGTACATGACCGGCCCCCCTTTGAAAAAATTTTCAAACATATTTGAGGTTCCTGTAATCTACCGCAAAGACGCAAAGAGCGCAAAGTTTCAAGTTTTCTTTGCGTACTCTGCGTCTCTGCGGTGAAATAGATAGTTATCTTTTACTTCGGACTAATCCTTCCGTACTCAATTTCCGTGCAAGCCGTACGGCACCGACGCCGTCCTTTGCGTATTCCGCTCCGATTGACCGGGCGAAGGATTTGCTTACCACCGCTCCCCCTGCTATGAACTTACAGTCAAGCTCTTCCTCTCTTGCCAGTTCAATGACGTCTTTCATGTTAACCATCGTTGTGGTCATGAGGGCGGAAAGCCCCACGATAGCAGGCTTAACCTGTTTGATTTCTTCAATAATTTTTTCGGCCGGCACATCCTTGCCAAGGTCTATAACATTAAACCCGTGATTTTTTAACATGAGGGACACTATATTTTTACCTATGTCATGAATATCGCCCTTTACCGTGGCAAGGAGAACAACTACCTTCTTCTCCTGCGCTGACACATCTTTTCTAAGGTAGGGATCGATATATTCAAGCCCTTTTTGCATTGCTTCCGCGCTGGCGATAAGCTGGGGCAGAAAATACTCTTTTTTATCAAACAGGTCACCCACTTTTATAATGGCAGGAATCATGATGTCCTGGACAAGACTGTCAGCAGATGTCCCGGATGAAAGGGCCTCCTTCGCGAAATCATTTATCTCTTCCCTGTTCCCTTCCAAGACCGCCTGAAATACCTTCTGCTCCGGCGGGGGTTTTTCTGTCTTCATATTTACTTCATCTGCATGGGATATTTCGGAAAAATAGGAAATAAATAAAGAGGCGTCCTTATCTTTCTGCATCAACACATCCGCCGCCATTTTAATGTTCATGAGCTCTTCGCTTGAAGGATTGGCGATGGCCAGGGTCAGGCCGGAAGCCTGCGCCATTGCGAGGAAAGTCGCGTTGATCCATTTTCGCTGCGGCATCCCGAAGGAGACGTTGGTAAGCCCGACTATGGTGTTGCATCTGAATTTGTGTGAACACCACTCGATCGTTTTCAGTGTCTCCAGTGCGGCCATGGAGTCGGAAGCCACCGTCATAACCAGACCGTCGACGACGATATCATCTTTGGTAAAGCCGAAACGCCCGGCCTCCTTGAATACGCTCTTGACAATCTCCTTCCGCTTTTCCGCCGTGGCCGGTATCTCCTTGCCGGTCAACGGCAGGAGAATAAACATTGCCCCGTATTTTGCCGCTATGGGCAGGAGTTTCCTGAGTTTCTCCTCTTCCCCGGAAATGGAATTAATCAACGCGCGGCCGGGATACAGACGGAGAGCTGTTTCTATCGCTTTTACATTTGACGAATCAATGACCAGAGGAAGATCGGTAATGGTCGAAAGGAGACTGATAACGTCATGCATGGCCTTCACCTCATCGATACCGGGAACCCCTACGTTAACATCCAGAAGGCCTGCCCCGTCTCTTTTCTGTTCTTTGGTCATCTGCCGGATGAGGGATATTTTACCATCGAGGAGTTCCTGCTGAAGTGCCTTTTTCCCTGTGGGATTGATACGTTCTCCCACGATACAGAGGGGCTTATCCTTTTCCAGGACGATGAAATTTCTGGCGGAGCTGAGGGCGCTTATCGATTTTCTAATAGGAGCACGGGGTTTTTCCTTTCGAATTTCCTTCTTAAGTTCATGTATGTGAGCGGGCAACGTCCCGCAGCAGCCACCAAGGATATTTACACCCGCCGAAACATATTCCTTACCAAAGGAGGCAAATTCAACGGGCTGCATGTCAAAAACGGTTTCATTGTCAACAAGCTTCGGGATACCGGCATTGGGTTTTGCCACAAGAGGGACCTTCGCATAGGGTTTCATCGCCGCGATATATTCGAGCATCCCTTCCGGCCCGGTGGAACAGTTGCACCCAACGGCGTCAGCACCGAGGCTTTGCAGTGTAATCAGCGCCGATATCGGATCTGTCCCGTTGAGCGTGCGGCCGGCTTCCTCAAACGTCATGGTAACCATGACAAACGCGTCTGTGATCTCTTTTACGGCGATCAGGGCCGCGCGTGCTTCCTGTATATCCATCATGGTTTCAATCACAAAGAGATCGACACCACCCTCAAGAAGCCCCCTGACCTGCTCTTTAAAGACCTCAACAGCTTCGTCGAATTCGATATTCCCAAAAGGCTTGACAAACTGCCCGGTAGGACCGATATCACCGGCTACCATGGCCTTTTCGCCAACGGCGTCCTTCGCAAGCCGGGCAAGCTGTCTGTTAACTTCCCCTATATTGCTGACGTCATACTGCCCCAGCTTGAAGCAGTTTGCGCCAAAGGTGCAGGTGTATACTACGTCAGCGCCCGATTTTTGATAATCGGAGTGAACCGCCTGGATAACGCGCGGATTTTCAATACACCACATCTCCGGGCATACCCCCTGGGGTATGCCGCGTTTCTGCAGTTCCGTTCCCGTGGCGCCGTCGAGGATGAGAACCCTTCTTTTCAGGAGATTGATTATCTTGTTTTTAATATTCACCTTTCCTCACCTGAACCACGCCGGCGACCGCCGTGACGGACTTTTCCGGTGTGAGTATAAAATTCTCATTTATTTTGATTCCAATACGCTGGAGCTGCAGAATATCGTAAATGATCTTTTGATTTTCAAGCAAAAAATCGTGATAACCGGCAGAAAACCGCTCCGGGGTAAGACGTTTATTTTCTCTGCGAAGCTCCTGATTGAAATAATTCATAATCCAGTCAAGTGACGCATCAACGATCTCACTGGCTGTCGCGTCAAAGACCACTGCACGGGTCAAATTATTTTCAGCGGAATCTTCCCGGATAGCTTCGATAATGTCGCCGCCCGCTGTTGCCCCCATCAGCACAATCTCCCAACAGCCTTCCAGAAATGCCGACAGATGCACACTCTCAAATATAATACCCGTTGAAAGGATAATTCCGGATAATTTTTTTTCCTGAATAGAGATACTTACCCCTGCTCCTTTCAAATTAATAAAGGAGAGGGCATCTTCAATATAGTAATCAATGTCCCTTTTCTGTTGAGGCGTAAGCTGAGTTTTGCCCTTTCGGTATCCCAGACGTCTATATATGCTCTCTTCCGGTGTCGGAACGTTTATGGAGTCAAAAAAAACCGATCGATTCATAAATTTCTCAGCGAGACGGTACGAAAGGTGAAAATTCGTACTCTTTGCCTTTTACATCAACAACTAACTTATCCTCTGTGTTTTCCTTGATTTTACCCTCGATGTTCCTGCGACAGCCAAAATCGTGGAAACTTACCTGATGGGTCGGCACCTCACTTTCATCCAGATCTCCATAATATTTCTTTCTTTGTTCCGGAGATAATTCCTTAACAAGCAATCTCTGGCATCGCACCCTTGTCTCCCAATCTCCCAAACGGATGGCTACTTGATAATTACCATGAATTTTGAGGGGCATCTTAATTTCCATTTTTCTCTCCTCATCGTGGATATTTTTCATGCCTTAACATATCCGGACTAAATTATCTACTTCTACTAAAAATGCAATTGAAAACTGCTCAAATTTAATTGGATTTACAAATTGTATAATGATTGCATCTGTGCTATCGATAATTAAACGATAAAAATGGGAGATTATCAGATGGATTTGGGAGACTTAGTAATCATAAACAACCCGGGACATTCCCACTATGGCAAGAGAGGAAAGATTGTCGGGAGAAGGGGCGAAAGAGCTCCGGGAGATCCCTGGTTTCTGGTGTATGTCATGATGCGGGGCAGGAGTTATCTTTTGCCGGGCTCTATGCTGGAGATAGTTGAAGAAAAAACGGATGATAAGGAAATATTGATATGGCCGCTAAGCGGTAAAGTAACAAGGAAAGCCCATCGTTCGCTTTACCGGCAAAAAGATGATGAAACCAAGCACTGACACATCAGCAGAAATATTCTTTGCTAAATTGGGGACGTATAAATGTGAACCCGTGTACTCGTTCCCACGCTCCTGCGTGGGAATGCATACCGGACTAAAATAATGGGAAGAAGCCGCTATAAATTTACTAACGCCAATTTACCTCATTTCATGACCTGCACTGGATACCTGTTTTTACCCAGCCGGAAACTGTCGCAATGCTATTAGACTCTCTGCGTTTTCTGACCCATGATGGAATGAAACTTTATGCGTACGTCATCCTTGAAAACCACTTGCACCTTATTGCTCAGAGTGATCGAATAGACCGTGATATGGCGCGATTCAAATCTTTTACAGCAAAAAAACTGATTCGCTATCTTGATAAAAACAATGTGAAAACAATTTTGGAACAACTGGTTTTTTATAAAAAAGTACATAAAAATGACCGCTCATATCAATTCTGGCAGGAAGGTGTTCATCCTGAATATATTCAAAATGAAGACATGATGAGGCAAAAAGTTGAGTACATTCATCAAAACCCGGTAAAACGTGGATATATTGACCGTCCCGAGCATTGGCGATATTCGAGTGCGAGAAATTATCTCGGGCTGGAAGGATTGTTGGAGGTGCATACACAATGGTAGTACGGATATGCATTCCCACGCTGGAGCGTGGGAACGAGATAACGGGGAATATAGGAATATAGGGGAATATAGGGACACTTCCCATATTATTTCCCTATATTCTTTTTCGAACGTCCTGACATATACGGACATCTTACCTATTTTTACAAATGTGAACGCATTCCCAATTGTACAATTACATAATGCCTTCCTTTGTGACTACCCCGGTGATGAGATGCGGTGGGGTCAGGTCGAAGGCAGGATAGTAGGCCTTAACAGCCGGGCCGCTGATGGGAGTTCCCCTGAACTCCAGAACCTCTTTGGGGTCTCTTTCCTCAATGGGGATGTCCTTCCCCTCGGGGGTACGGCGGTCGGGGCCGCCATACCCGAGGATATACATCGGTATGTCATAAAACTTCGCGCAGATGGCCAGTTGCAGGGTTCCGACCTTGTTGGCCACCGTCCCGTCCATGGCGATACGGTCCGCGGCGGTGAAAACCTTATCTATCATACCACGGGACATAAAGTGCGCCGCCATGTTGTCGGTGATAAGAGTAGTCTCCAGGCCAAGCTGGCTCACTGAC
>JADFWA010000117.1 GCA_015222855.1 Pseudomonadota bacterium
ATAGACATTGAAAATAAAGTCTGTCCTCTCCATCCCGTAGGACAGCCGTCTCGGCTGTCTAAGCGATTCACCATTATGGACAGACGGGACGCCTGTCCTACTGTGTTGGAAGGTCAATGTCTATTTTTGGGAATACCACCAAGCTTGACACACCGCCACATTTTGTGTAGTTTCAAGCCATGTAAACACATTTCCATCATCTCTTTTCAAAATAAGTCCCCTTTTTACCTCATATCGCCTGCAGATTAACCGAGGCATGGAGCGGGGATAGAAAGCTTGCAGCATAATTTGTGAGGACAAATATGCCTTATATGCCCAGGATTCTGATAGTTGATGATGAACCACGTATGTGTGACAGCCTGAAGATACTGCTTTCCGACCAGGACTGTGAGATACACACATGCAACAGTGGCAGGGAAGCCATAGCCCATCTTGCCAAAAGCGATTTTGATCTGGTACTTCTGGATATAGTCCTGCCGGATGTGGATGGCCACCAGATTATGGATTATATAAACAAACAGAAACTGGAGACGTCGGTCATCATAATAACCGGCTACGCCTCCATTGAATCGGCTGTAGAAGCGCTGAAGAAAGGGGCTTATGATTATATCAGAAAGCCGTTTGAAATCGAAGAATTGTCAAAGAGGGTGAAAAATGCCCTCGACCAAAAAAGACTGAAGAGGGAAAAAAAGAAGCTGGAAGCCAGGCTCCGGCATGATCAGAAGATGAAGGCAATGGGCGCCCTGGCCGGAGGTATCGCCCATGACTTCAACAACCTGCTAATGGCTATACAGGGAAATGTTTCTTTTATGCTTTTAGGCATCGATCCCGAACATCCTCACTGCGAAAGGCTGAGAAATATTGAAAAACAGGTTGAAAGCGGATCTAAACTGACCGACCAGCTGCTCGGATATGTCGGAAGGGAAAAATATGATATCAGACCGACCAACCTGAACCGGCTGGTGGAAGAAAGCTCTGAAGCCTTCGGCAGAACCGGAAAGGAAATCAGGATCCACAGAGAGTTTGTCGAAGATCTATCTCCGGTGGAAGTAAACCGGTGGCAGATAGAACAGGCCCTTTTGAACCTGTATGTAAACGCGGCAGACGCCATGTCCAACGGTGGAGACCTCATCCTGAAAACCGCGAATACTACTCATGAGAGCATGATGGGGGGAAAGTATGATCCGGAACCGGGTGACTATGTCCTCCTGACCATCTCCGACACAGGTTCAGGCATGGGCAAAAAGACCATGGAACGTATCTTTGAGCCGTTCTTTACGACCAAGAAGATGGGCAGGGGTACCGGTCTCGGCCTCGCCTCCGTTTACGCTATAATAAAAAACCATGGTGGCTACATCGATGTCAGTTCAGAGGAGGGACGTGGAACCACATTCAGTATTTATCTTACCGTGTCGGATAAAGTGATCCCCGGAGATGTCAAGACTGCCGAACAAATCAACGCGGGAACCGAAACTTTACTCCTCGTGGACGATGAAAAGACCATTCTGGAAGTAAATCGGGATTTGCTGGAAACCATGGGACATACTGTATTGACGGCCGAAGGCGGAAAAGAGGCCATTGAGGTTTACAAGAACAACCGGAATAGTATAGACATGGTCCTTCTGGATGTGATTATGCCCGGCATGGGTGGCGGAGAGGTCTATGACCGGCTGAAGGAGATCAATCCCGATATTAAGGTTCTCCTTTTAAGCGGTTACACCACCGGCGGTAAGGTAGAAGAAATACTGAAACGCGGGTGCAGCGGCTTTATTCAGAAACCGTTCAAAATAGAGGAACTGTCAGGAAAAATAAGAGGCTTTATGGGCGACTCTGAAACAGATTCTGAATCAAGTTCAGAATCTTCAAAAGGACAACAATAATGACAAACGATGATCTGAATGCAAAAACCGGCGCGGTTGCAGATATGATCCTGAGCTCCCAAAAAGTGGTTGTGTTCACGGGAGCCGGGGTCAGCACCGAATCGGGGATACCGGACTTTCGCAGCCCCGAGGGTATCTGGAGCAAATTTGATCCTGATGATTTCACCATTGAAAAGTTTCTACACAACCCGGAAACAAGGAAAAAGCAGTGGCGAATTCTCGTCGAAGGCGGTCTTATTGCAGATGCGAAGCCCAATCATGCCCATTTAGCCATTGCGGAACTGGAAA
This sequence comes from Pseudomonadota bacterium, assembly GCA_015222855.1. Lineage (GTDB taxonomy): Bacteria > Desulfobacterota > Syntrophia > Syntrophales > JADFWA01 > JADFWA01. Next base: position 2,169 of record JADFWA010000117.1, read on the forward strand.
GGCTTGGCAAGCTGGATTGTGTCATTACGCAGAACATAGATAATCTTCACCAGAAGGCGGGAAACTCTCCGGAAAAGGTGATTGAACTGCATGGCAA
>JADFWA010000011.1 GCA_015222855.1 Pseudomonadota bacterium
AAATAGTTTTATAAATCTTGTTTATCCTGTCTAAATTTCAAGAAAAGTAAATGAATGAAGAAACTGGTGATATTGATCCTACTGGTTATCTGTTTTCTGGCTGACCATATCTTGGCTAGTGAACCGGATTCAAGCGAGCGGCCTTCTTATGCCCCCGGTGAGCTCCTGGTGAAGCATAAGAGGTCCGTTCGTGCTGCTGCGACACAGTACTATCGAACTCAATGGAATATCAGCGCTCTTCGAACGTTCAGAGTTACAGGCGTTCAGCACGTAAAGCTTCCCAGGTGGATGACGGTTCAAGCCGCCCTTGAAATTTACTTAGATGATCCCGATGTGGAATATGCTGAGCCCAACTACTACCGCCGCGCTTCAGTAACCCCTGATGATACCTACTTTAACCGGTTGTGGGGATTGCACAACACAGGCCAGTATGTGCATGGCACCAGCGGCACCCCGGATGCAGATATTGACGCCCCAGAGGCATGGGACATCACTACCGGCAGCAACGATATTGTAATAGCGGTTGTAGATACCGGGGTTGATTATAGCCATCCGGATCTTTCTGATAATATGTGGTTTAATACCGGTGAAACACCGGATAATGAAATTGATGACGATGGGAATGGTTATGTTGATGATGTGCACGGCTGGGATTTTATAGGCAATGACAAGGATCCAATGGACTTACATGGTCATGGAACCCATGTGACCGGTATTGCAGCAGCAAAAGGCGATAATGCCATTGGCATTACAGGAGTTTGCTGGACAGCCGAAATCATGCTCTTAAGATTTCTGGATGAAAATGGTATTGGTACGGTCGCAGACGAAATATCGGCGATTGATTATGCCATTGCAAACGGCGCCCATATTATCAGTGCAAGTTTTGGGAGTGATACCTACAGCCAGTCTGAGTACAATGCCATTTCCCGTGCTAACTCCGAAGGGATATTGTTTATAGCGGCCGCAGGTAATGACAGCCTTAATAATGATACAAGTCCGTTTTATCCTGCAAGCTATAACCTGCCTAACATTATTTCGGTAGGAGCGACCGATCAGGATGATAACCTGACCTGGTTTTCTAATTATGGTCCAACCACTGTTGACGTAGGCGCGCCAGGTGTAAATATTTACAGTACCAGTCCCGGTATGAACTACCAGTATATGCACGGCACATCCGTGGCCACCCCACATGTTGCGGGCCTGGCCGCTCTGATATGGGGGTATAATTCCAGTCTGACCCATATGGAGATAAAGGATATCATCCTGAACGGTGTTGACATCAAGCCGTCTCTAAACGGTAAAACCTTCACGGGCGGTCGAATTAATGCATTAAATGCCTTTGCTGACTCACGTCCCCAGGCGCCCGACGGACTTGCTGCGACGCCAGAATCAGGCAGCCGTATAAATCTTTCGTGGACTGACAATTCTTCCAGTGAGTCCCGCTTTGAGATCGAAAGGAAGACAGGACCTGGAGGTACTTACAGTCGCATTGCTAATATTGCTGCAGATGAAACAAGTTACAGCGACACAGGGCTGAGTGAAAAAACAACCTACTACTATCAAGTGCGTGCCATAAACTCGGCCGGCAACTCCGCCTATTCCAATGAGGCCGATGCTACAACTATTCTTGCTGGTCCAAGCAATCTTTCAGCCGTCGATTCATCTACCAGTAAAATCAATTTGTCCTGGGCCGATAATTCCTTTAATGAGTTGGGATTTAAAATCGAAAGAAAAATTGGGACAGGGGCCACTTATAGTCAAATTGCTGATATTGCAGCGGATGAAACCAGTTACAGCGACACAGGACTGAATGAAGCAACCACGTATTACTATCGGGTCCACGCATACGATACGGCTGAGGACTCTGACTATTCTAATGAAGCAAGCGCCACTACAGACTCTAAATCATCGGGAGGTGGCGGCGGTTCTTGTTTCATTGCCACGGCAGGCTTTGGGTCGTGTGTGGATAGGAACTATCGTCTGCGTCCATCTGTGAGGCTGCTTCCGCCGGATTAGCAATTAACTCGTTGTGTTCGGTAGATATTTTCAAAAGCCGGCTTCACCTCAAAGGATATGGGATATAGAAAATGAAAAAACAAGTTCTTTTGGATTTTTTTATTCCTATTCTTGTATTAATTTCTTTAACAATAGTTTTTTGGTCCACAAATTTAGATATTACATTAGAGGAATATTTCTACTCGCCAGAGAAAGGGTGGTTTCTTAAAAAGGCAAATCCCTGGAATTTCCTGTATAATTATGGAAGTATTCCGGCATTTACTTTGGGAATTATCTCCGTATTGGTTATAGGAATCAGTTTTTTATCTCACAGGGTTTTGCGATATAGAAAGATTGCGATATTCCTGGTTTTGGTTTTGGTCATAGGCCCTGGTCTTGTTAGCAATGCAATCTTCAAGAAAAACTGGGGAAGACCCCGACCCAGACAGATTGTGAATTTTGGCGGAACTGAAAATTTCTTACCTGTTTGGGTAAAAGGTGTTTCAGGAAAAGGCAAATCATTTCCCAGTGGCCATGCTTCCGTCGGCTATTTCATGTTCTCGCCTTTCTTCTTTTTGCGAAGAATCAATAAAAAATGGGCAGTGCTTTTCCTGTTAGCAGGGATTTCCTATGGGACATTAATGGGAATCGGAAGGATGATACAGGGTGGGCATTTTGCCAGTGATGTCCTTTGGGCGGGAGGATTCACCTATTTGACAGGATTGATATTCTATTACGTATTCAGGTTTCACAAAATTGAAACTTACCCTTCATAAATACATCTTTAACGAGATATGGCCCACCTTCCTGGCCAGCTTATTTATCTTCGTTTTCATTATCACGGCAAGTCAAATGCTCCCCCTTACCCAGTTGGTTGTGACCCAGGGCGTTCGTGCAGTACAGGTCATGCTAATGGTCCTCTACTCATTACCCGATATGATAACGTTTGCGCTTCCTGCCGCCAGTCTTATGTCCGTGGTCCTGGCTTTTTTGCGGTTGTCTGCGGATAGCGAAATCATTGCTTTAAAGTCATGCGGCATCAGCCTATACCAGATGCTGCCACCCGTGGTGGCGCTCTCCTGCTCAGGTCTTTTGATCACAGCACTGATTGGCATTTATGCTGTGCCCTGGGGAACTAAATCTTTTAAGGACTTGATTTTCCAGATTGCTGAGTCAAAAGCGGATTTAGGTATCAGGGAACGCATATTTTACGAGCCTTTTGACGACGTGATATTTTATGTGAACAGTTTCTCCGCCAGGGAACGGTTGATGAAAGATGTTTTCGTGGTGGACAGACGTGATCATGAGGTTGTAAACACCATTATAGCTCAAGAAGGTCAAATTTTTTCGCAGCATGAAGAAAGGCTGATAATACTC
>JADFWA010000118.1 GCA_015222855.1 Pseudomonadota bacterium
ATCTACTGGCACGGCAGCACCATGCACCACTGCTATCTCTCACTGTGTTTTCTCAAATAGGAGTAAAGTATCATGAGCGATAACAACACCCCAAACCCAACGCAGGAAGATGGCATGCTAAAGGCATGGAAAACTTTTCTCAGATATCTCAAAAAATTCCGCCTGTGGTGGAACATACATCTTATTACTCCTTTTAACGGGGTTTCCCGCATCCATTACTATGAAGCGCGGGAGCGGTATTTTTCCCTAATGGACCTTGTCCGGTATCAAGCCAAGCTCCGCGGTCTGAATTTTCCCGATTTTGAGTATGACAATAATTTTGAGTATCCTAAGGACATCGAGAAGATCGGGGATGTTATCCGGGGCGAAACGGGGCTTAATGAGGAGGAAAAAAACGAGTATTTCACCTTACTGACCTGCTATGAATCCTTAATCGCCTCCAGGAATTCCCTGACCAGGAGGCAGGGGGACCTCAACCGGCTATGGCGAACCATGGCTAGGGTGCGCTCCCGCATCAACAGAATCATCGTAAAGCCGGAGATGCAGTCCTCCCAATTGTATTTCTGCCAGGAAGAGTCCTTTCGCCTTGGGGTAGATAACGACCCCAGCATCAAATCGATGTTGCAGGACCTGGCCGAAGCCATTGACAGCAAAAAAGACGCCACAGCCCCTACTCCCAAATACAACTGTGTGCTAAACGCCTTGATCGAGCGGTTCAACACCATCCGCACCGGCCGCATCCATCAGCAGTTCGTCAACGTCAGAACATATACCAAAGCCTTTGTCATGCTCATGCTGATCAGCGTTATCCTGATTCAAAACCATGATTTTATCATGTCCATCCAGAACAATCCGCAGTTCGACAGTGCCGTGACCAAGGAGGCAAAGGAACCGGCCAGTCCGATCAAGGCCGTCGGAAAGGAGACAACGGCAAAGGCCGCAGCCGTCTCTCCCAGACAAAACAAAAAGGGCCTGGCAGATGGCGCGAACCTAGAGGACACCGGACAGGACGGCCAGGAATTTTCCCTCCTGTCCATTCAAGACATATGGAACTTTCTCCGTTTCTTTTTCAAGGATGTGAAGGAGTACATACAAAATAATATGTTCGCCTTCATCTTTTTCGGAGGGGTCACCGGCGGCTTCTTCAGCGTGGCGACCAGGGCACGGACGCTTGACCGTAAGCCCGGCGAGGATGTCTACTACACAGCTTACGTCCTCACCAAGCCATTTATCGGTGCACTGGGCGCTATCATCCTCTATATTCTCATCCACTCGGATTTCGTCACCCAGAATTTCCTCAATGATGAGATGGTGCAATATATGAGAAACCCTGGGACAACGGCGTTTGGTTTTGCGTTTATCGCTGGTTTTTCCGAACGGATCGTCTTTCCGAAGTTCCGGTAACTGGAAACAGAGTCAGGGGCAGAAAGGGGGCGAGGGCTTGGTCTTGCATTATCATATTATCTAAAAACCCAATCAATCTATACTTCCCGATCAATCCCTGCCATCCTTGCTATCGAAAAATCGTATGAGCAAAGCGATAGCGGCACCGAGCGGGAGTAATTTGCAAAAAATATTGGATTCGAAATAAATTCAAAACACGCATAACCTTAAGGATTACAACCTATCATATTCCTCTGGTTCGACATCTGGCGCCTTTGCCAACACCGATAGTAATTTCTCCCGACTTCCCCGC
>JADFWA010000119.1 GCA_015222855.1 Pseudomonadota bacterium
ATACACGCCGATGCGAGTGTCGAAGAAACCATATAGCTTACATAATCGAGAATTCTTTTCATAAATCCCCGATTCGCAGCGATGTAAGTCCAGACACGTATAACCCGGATGCCATCCATCACCTCAGACTGCCACAATTTATTCCGGTAGCCCTCATACACCTTTCCCCGCGGGAAATTCGGAGCACCAGTTATAACAGTTACCTGATGCCCGGCACGTACCCACTCCCGACAGTGCTCAAAGGTGCGACTGGCGGGCGCATTTACTTCAGGAGGAAAGTTATCTGTCAAAAAGAGAATATGCAGATCAATTCCAATTAAAAATAATTTCAGTCTCAGGTCCGGTAAAACTCAGTTGCAGACATTTATTCGGTAAACTACGACCAAATTCAGGATGCCAGGCAGCAGAATAAATATCCCCGATCCCATTTTTGATTTTCCATATCAAACGCTGTCCTCCAGACAATATGGCAGAACCCTCCATCAGGGGAGGTGAATCTGTTATTTCCACTTCAGGATGAAAATAAAACCTGGCGATGGCTTCGTTAAAGTTGCCGCTGATGGTATCTTTAATAAGCAGTTCATTCTTTTGCAAAACCCACTGTCGCCGATGAATCGGCTGGCCTGTCAGCCATCGATAACCATCATGAGAACAGGCGATCCGGATATCATCCGCCCCTTCATTAACTTTCAAAGCAAAGGGCCGAGCCCTTCGTGCTACTCGGAATCCACTCCAGACTTCAGAAGAGTCTTTCCCATCAATCATTACCGTGTTGTGAGAAGCAGTGCCTCTCTGTGACAGCCTTTCCATTGAATTTCCATAACACGAAGTACCTGAGTTCACGAAAACCCTTCCGCCCTTTAACGAAAGTTCAAAACTCAGAGTATCTGCATGTGCATGGCCAGGCAAATAATCAGGGCCAATCTTACCGACATCAACAATTAGAACCGCATCACCTTTTTGCAGTCTGATATATCCTGAATCTCTTAATTCTGTTGCTCCCTCCCGGGGAGATTCACCCGCAGAAAGCCCCAAATTCCCGGCATATTCTTCTATCTCTGACGGTTCGGGAGCAATTCCAAGAGCGGCATCATTAAAAAAGGAAATCTGTCCGTCAGGGTGACACATGGCCTTGAGCCAGGACAGCATTCTTTCAACAAAATCGAACCATAATGGCGGCGGTTCCTGATTATATGTTTTTACGATATTAATAAGATCAAGCAGATCCTCCAGAATAACGGCGTGATACATAGGTGATCGCTCAAAGTGCCCGCCATCTGCAAGAACCTGTTCAGGAACCTCCTTTGCCAATATCTGCAACCCCTTATTCAACCATTTTTCCGCTTCCACGCCATCAAAAAAAAGCCCTGCAAATACAAGGGCTTTGGCATTGGCAAACAGATGATTGCCAAGCAGATGAAATTCCAGCCTTCGTCTCAGATACCAGGCCTGCAAATAAAGGCTGTCTATCATTTTCTTTGTTGGCGAGTTACCAGATAGAAGCCATTTTATCCAGTTAACGATCCGTAAGGACAGCGGATAAGGCTCCCACCCATTGCCAGCAAAAGCTGGATTTTCCTCAATCCATCTTTCAATTATTTGCCAGTAAAGTTCATTTTCTTTTTTATCATTTTTCTTGTTTAAATAATCAAAGTAATGGAGGTTATAAAGCCAGAGTTTGTCAATCGCAGGGTTATTCCAGTCAGAAGCTTTGGCGAACTCATGTTCCTGATTTAGAAAACGAAATCTCGTTGGTGAGATTAATGATTCTTTCTTTTTTATCGGTGGCGTAAAAGTATTATTCAGTAGCCTGATAGAAGGAGTAGTTAAAGATGGAAGGTGTACCTGATGAAAATGATAGCAGATGCGACCATAAATTTGAACCGGTTTTAGATATCTGGCAGTATTCCAGAGTAAACTCAAAGACATAACTTACACGAAATTTAAGATTACTAATTTAGCACCAGATAGCCGCAGATACATAGAGATTTGTTTTTTCTTATCTGCCTTCATCTGCGTTTATCTACAGCTAATTCTAATGAAATCTTAGTTACCTCGATTATCTCCTCAAACGGTATTGGCGATGGGTTTCCATGTTCAACCGCATTCACAAATGAGCGGATTTCGTTTCTATGCCCCTTGTCCTGCCTCCAGAGCTTCATCTTCTTAAAACCCTTCCATCCACACCCACGCAACACCTTAAAATTATCAAGCTGCAAGATCTTCTCTCCGCAAAACACCTCCAGCCGTTCCTTCGGAAAACTCTTATTCCCATTGGCAAAATAATGAACAGTTCCAATCGACCCGTCGGCAAACGAGAGATTGATGCTCAACGTATCCCCTGCCCGACTCTGCATAACAGCTTTGTCATATTTAACAATTTTCTCCCCGACTAAAAACCTGAGCAAATCAATAAAATGACACGCCTCCCCGATAATCCTTCCCCCTCCCACTTCGGAATCCTGTGTCCAGTGGTCGACCGGAATCATCCCTGCATTCACGGTCATAATCATACTTTTCGGTTTCCGCACAGTCTCCAGCAATTCTTTCATCTTGATTATGTGAGCACTGAAACGCCGATTGAAGCCAACCATTAAAAGCCTGAAGTCAGAGGTCGGAGGTCGGAGGTCAGAATAGACTTTGATGATTTCTTCGAGCTCAGTTTGAGAAATACAGAGTGGCTTTTCCACAAAGACATGTTTGTCCGCCTCCAGGGCTTGCATCACAAATCCGGCATGAGTATTATGTTGCGTAGTAATAAATACGGCATTAATTTCTGGATTACTAAAAATTGTATTAGCATCCGTGGTACTCTCTTCAAAACCGAATTTCTTACCCAGATGTGTCCCGGAAACTCCTCCACTCGATGCAATAGTCTTAAGCCTTGCCCCGGTTTTTTTTAACGCGGGAAGCAACCTCGCCCCCGTAAAATTCCCGGCACCAATAAGCCCGATACTGACAGAGGTCGGAGGTCGGAGGTCGGAGGTCAGCCGCCCCTCAAGTGAAGGTTCTTTCAGCCATACCGTCCTCTGACTTCTGACCTCTAACCCAC
>JADFWA010000120.1 GCA_015222855.1 Pseudomonadota bacterium
CGTCTTCGGTGGCATATAAAATGCCACCCTACAATATTATAAATGCAGGGTCGGTTTTTATTCCCAACCGCTATAAAAAAGTTGCTTCCCATTATAATGCCGCAAAACGGCATAGTGGAGCTTTTTACGAGTCCACCATACATACTTACATTCCGAAAATTCCCCAACCTTTAACCCTGCGGTTACCAGTGAAGGTCTGGCCCCTAAATTGTTTTTGACAAATCAACGTAAACTGTTATAGAAATCTGCACCCATATGAGAAATCTGGAGATTAGATTATGAAAGAAATATATGTTGGTTTAATCGGCTTTGGTACCGTCGGAACCGGAGTTGTAAAGCTGCTTCAGAACAGCAGCCAACTCCTTGAAAAGCAGTTGGGAGCGAGGCTTGTTTTAAAGAAAATAGCCGATCTTGATATAACGACTTCCAGGGGTATATCGGTCGAAGAGGGTATACTCACAAAAGATGCCGCTGATATATTGAACGATCCGGAGATATCCATTGTTATGGAACTCATCGGCGGGTATGAACCCGCGCGTTCATTCATACTTGAGGCAATGCGCAAGAAAAAGCATGTGGTTACCGCAAACAAGGCGCTACTCGCCACTCATGGAAACGAGATATTTGAAACCGCCGCGAAAGAAGAAGTGGACATAGGATTTGAGGCAAGCGTGGGAGGCACCATCCCGGTAATCAAAACCCTGAAGGAGAGCCTTGTAGCCAACAGAATCAAATCCATCTTCGGGATTATGAATGGAACATCAAATTTCATACTCACCAAGATGACGGATGAGGGGGAGAGCTTCGACGTCGTTCTTAAGGAGGCCCAGGACCTGGGATTTGCCGAGGCCGATCCGACTTTTGACATAGAGGGAATCGACACTGCCCATAAGCTCGCGATTACGCTGGCCCTTTCCTATGGAAAGCGGGTAAATCTTGACGATATTTACATGGAGGGAATCTCGAAAATAACCCCGGAGGACATAGAATTTGCCAGGGAACTGGGGTACAGGATCAAGCTGCTTGCCATAGCAATTCAAAGGGAAGACTCCATTGAGGCAAGGATACACCCTACCATGATTCCCTTTGATCATCTCCTGTCCAATGTGAATGGTAATTTCAATGCCTTCCATATTGTCGGTGACGCCGCGGATTCCGTCTTCCTGTACGGTCAGGGTGCGGGAATGATGCCCACAGCAAGCGCAGTGGTGGGTGATCTGGTCGATATCTCAAGAGATATATTGAAGGGAATCTCAAGAAGGGTTCCCCTGCGTTCCCGTCGTGAGGATATCATTGAGGATATCAAATTGATGCCCATGGACGATATTGTGACAAATTACTATCTCAGATTTTCCGCCCTGGATCGTCCCGGTGTGCTCTCCAGAATATCCGGGGTATTGGGCAACAATAACATAAGTATTTCCTCCGTTATTCAGAAGGGAAGAACGCATGACGCCCATGGCGCCGTCCCGATAGTGATGACGACCCATGAATCGAGGGAGAAGGATGTACGGAAGGCATTGAAGGAAATGGATACCCTCGATATTGTCAGGGGTAAAACCATGGTGATCAGAATAGAGGATGACAAGCTGAAATGAAGTACATTATACTACTTGGCGATGGGATGGCTGGTTACCCCCTGAAAGAGCTGGGGGATAAAACAACCCTGGAATTCGCAAAAATTCCCAATATGGACAGGATTGCAAGCGAGGGAACACTGGGAATGATAGACACAATACCCCCCGGATTCCCTCCGGGGAGCGACGTGGCAAACCTCTCTGTCCTTGGTTATGATCCGAAAGAATGCTATACAGGACGCGGCCCATTAGAGGCGGCGAACATGGGAATAGCTCTCGGTCCTGATGATGTGGCCTTCAGGTGCAATCTGGTAACCCTTGGATCGGAAGAAGAAACCATAATGGAGGACTTTACCTCCGGGCACATAACATCCGAAGAAGCAAGGAAAATAATCTATGACATAAATTCCGAACTCGGATCCGACATCTTAAGATTTTACCCTGGAGTAAGCTACAGGCATCTGCTTGTCTGGAAAGGCGGCCCTGCCTCTGCCGACGCGACACCTCCCCATGATATTATCGGCGCGGCAATCAAAAGTTATCTGCCCAAGGGGGAAGGAGCAGAGGAAATAAACAGGCTTATGCAGCTTTCCATGCATATTTTAAAGGATCATCCCGTTAACAGGGCGCGTATAGAAAATGGCAAAAACCCGGCCAATTCGATCTGGCTCTGGGGGCAGGGAAGGGCGCCCAAAATGGATCCCCTGACTGAAAAGTACAATTTAAAGGGCGGGATCATATCCGCAGTTGACCTTTTGAACGGCATCGGGCTTTACGCGGGGCTTGAGGTTATTCATGTCGATGGCGCCACAGGCTATACAGATACCAACTATATCGGAAAGGCGGAGAAGGCCCTGGCGGCACTGAAAGAAATGGACTTTGTTTTTGTACATGTAGAGGCTCCCGATGAGATGGGACATGAAGGAAATATTGAAGGCAAGATCAAGGCCATTGAGGATTTTGATGAGAAGGTTGTGGGTACCGTTTTAAATAAGATTCACACATTGGGTGCATTCAGGATCATGGTACTGAGCGACCACCCCACCCCGATCAGTCTCAGAACGCACTCTTCAGATCCGAGCCCGTTTGCGGTACTCTCATCCGTCGATGGAGAAAATCTCGGAAATGGCAAATCCTACGGAGAGGCATCGGCAAAAAATGGGGGCATTTTAGTATCTCCCGGCCATTTGTTAATCGATTACCTTATAAGCAACTGGAGGGGTTTCGTTGAAAAAGAACGTGTTTAAGATAAGGGTAATTTACGCCGATACGGATGCCATGGGCATCGTCTACCATGCGAATTATCTCAAGTGGCTTGAGATAGGGCGGACGGAACTGTTGCGCGAAATGGGCATCGTATATGTGGAGCTGGAAGCAACGGGGTACAACCTGCCCTTAACGGAGGTCTGCTGCCACTATCTTGCACCTGCGAGGTATGACGATTTTATCCTCGTTGAAACCGGGATAGACTATCTCAAAAGGGCAAGCATAAAATTTAACTATACAATCTGGGATGAAAAAAAAGAAAAGGCACTGGTCGAGGGATACAGCATTCACGCCTTTACCAATAACAAGGGGAAGATGGTAAGGGCCCCAAAAGAAGTCGTTGAAAAAATTAAAGAATATATGTGAGGAGAAACTGAATGGCGAGAACAATTAAAAAAATGAACATTAAAAAAACTGATCAGCTCCAATCCACTTCCTGGAAAATCATGGAGTATGTAGCTGAAAACAAAAGCAAGTTTCTTGTTATTCTGGGAATCCTTGTTTTTTTCATCCTCTCTTCATCGGGATGGTATCTTTACCGGTTAAACTATGAGAAAAATGCCCACAAAATGTATTCATCGGCCTTCAGTTTCAACCACAAGAACGAACTGAACACCGTTAAGCTCTATGAAGAACTGGTAAAAAAATACCCGAACAGCGATGCGGCGACAATTGCGCTTTACAGTCTGGGAAACATCTATTTTAATCTCAATGAAGTGGATAAATCTATCGATGCCTATAAAGAATTTATCGGGAAAGCAAAAGGGAAAAACGATCTGACAGCTCTTGCATATATCGGACTGGGCTACTGTTATGAGGTAAAGAAAAACTTCACGGAGGCGCTGAAATCATTTGAAAATTCCATTAACTACTGTATTGGTGGTTCTTATGAAGGAATAATTTACAGGAATATGGCAAGAATCCATGAGGAGACGAATAATCCCAAAAAGGCCGTTGAATATTACAAAAAGGCGCTGGAACAGACAACCGATCCATCCATGGAAGTGCTGATAAAGAGAAAGATATCTATTCTTGGTTGAGTAGGGTCGGGTTTTATACCCGACCGCAAATGGTGGCATATAAAATACCACCCTACAGAATTGTAAACATGGAGACTACACACATGAACGAATTGATGTCTGGAAACGAAGCCATCGCCAGAGGAGCATACGAATACGGCGTCTGTTTCGCGTCCGGCTATCCGGGGACACCGAGCACCGAGATTATGGAGGAATTTTCCAAATATGACGGTGTATACGCCGAGTGGTCTCCCAATGAAAAGGTGGCGCTTGAAGTGAGTATCGGAGCCGCCCTGGCCGGAGCAAAGGCTATGGCAGTCATGAAGCACGTCGGAGTCAATGTCGCCGCCGATCCGCTCTTTACAGTCAGTTATACCGGCACAAATGGCGCCCTTGTCATAATAACGGCAGATGACCCTTCCCTGCACAGTTCACAGAATGAGCAGGACAACAGAAATTATGCAAAGTTCGCTAAAATTCCGATGCTGGAGCCGGCCGACAGCCAGGAGGCAAAAGACTATATAAAGATAGCCTTCGACATCAGCGAAAAATTCGACACACCTGTCTTCCTCAGAATGACCACAAGGGTTTCACATTCCAAATCCATTGTCAGATTGGAAGAGCCCGTCGGCGCCGAAGATACAACGGAAATCCGGTATGATACTGCCAAATATGTCATGGTTCCCTTTAACGCGAGAGTCAGAAGGGTAGAGGTTGAAAAGAGGACACAAAGATTACGGGAGTTCGTCGAGACATTCCCTGAAAACCGTATGGAGATAAACGACACGGATGTGGGAATCATTACCGCGGGAATGCCCTACAATTACTCAAAGGATGTCTTTCCGGAATATTCCTACCTGAAACTGGGAATGGTTCACCCGCTGCCCGTAAAACTGATCAAGGAATTCGCTTCAAAGGTAAAAAAGATGTACGTCGTAGAGGAACTTGATCCCTTTATTGAGGAACATATAAAAGTACTGGGACTGGATGTTACCGGGAAAGAGGTATTCCCGTATACAAATGAATTTGACCCCGAAGTGGTGAAGGCTGCAATAACGGGTAAAAAGGCGAGACCGGTGGACCTTCCATCGCTGAATATACCCCCGAGACCGCCAAATCTCTGCCCTGGATGCCCCCATAGAGGACTGTTCTATGTCCTGGGAAAATTGGAGGCCTTCGTCACGGGCGATATCGGCTGCTACACCCTCTCCTTCATGAAACCCCTCGAGGGACTGGACTCCTGTATCTGCATGGGCGCCAGCATAGGAATGGCCCACGGGATGAGTAAGGCCCTGAAAGATAAAGGAAAAGGAAAGATTGTCGGTGTAATAGGCGACTCCACCTTTGTCCATTCGGGGATCACACCTCTTTTGAATATGGCCTACAACAAGAGCGATGCCGTCATTGTGATATGCGACAACAGGACAACGGCAATGACGGGCATGCAGGAACACCCGGCTACCGGATTCACCCTTCAGGGGGAAGAGACAAAAAGTCTTGATATTAATACACTCGCATCAACTCTCGGTATCGACAGCGTCAGGGTGATAGATCCCTACGATATAAAGAGTACAAGGGCGGTGATGAAGGAGGAGCTTTCCAGGGATGGATCTTCCGTTGTCATATCGAAGAGGGCATGTGTTCTGCTCAGGAGGCATCAAGCCGATGAAATGAAACCTCTGAGAGTTGATCCAGAAAAGTGTACCGGCTGTAAGCTATGTCTGGGGCTTGGCTGTCCGCCGATATCGTGGAAAAGATTTGAAGATATGCCAGGATCCGATATTAAAAAGAAAACCAAAAAGCAGGAGGGGGTAGCAGTGATCGATACATCCCTTTGCACCGGCTGCACCCTGTGTCAGCAGTTATGCAAAGCGGGGGCAATAGAGGAGGTATGACAGTGGAAAACGGCGTCAGAAATATGTTGCTTGCAGGCGTGGGTGGACAGGGAATTCTCCTTGCCGGTGAGATTATCTGTAAGGTTATGATGGCATCCGGCTACGATGTCAAGAAAAGCGAGGTGCACGGCATGGCTCAACGGGGCGGGTCCGTAACCAGCCATGTCAGATACGGCAAAAAGGTCTTCTCTCCAATCGCGGGGAAGGGGGACGTTGATATACTGATCTCCTTTGAAAAGCTGGAAACGCTTCGGTATCTGGACTATCTTAAAC
>JADFWA010000121.1 GCA_015222855.1 Pseudomonadota bacterium
GATAACAACACCGAGGCTCGTAAATACAGTGCATGAAGTGCTCGATGATTTGCCTGCTCTTAAAACGATAATCATCGTCAACAGAAGGGGGGTCCCCTATGATTTGAAAGACAAAGAATTCAGCTACGAAACCCTTATGAATGCGGCCCCTGAAGAATTTGAAATAGAGAAAACCGACAAGGAAGACTATGCCATTATACATTATACGTCAGGGACTACGGGAAAGCCAAAGGGAGTTGTACATGTCCATGAGGCCATTATGGGCCATTATGCCACGGCCAAGTATGTGCTTGATCTGCATCAGGACGATATTTACTGGTGCACTGCCGATCCCGGGTGGGTAACAGGGACTTCATATGGTATTTTCGGTCCCTGGTCAAACGCCGTATCCCAGGTGGTCTATGAAGGAGGCTTTGGCGCAGGCCACTGGTACCGTGTCATAGAAAAGTACAACGTCACTGTCTGGTATACTGCCCCCACCGCCATCAGAATGTTGATGAAGGCCGGGGAGAACCCCGTGAGCAAACATGACCTCACGAGCCTGAGATATATGTGCAGCGTAGGAGAACCACTGAACCCTGAAGCGGTATTATGGAGTAAAGAAGTTATTGGATTGCCCTTTCACGATAATTGGTGGCAGACAGAGACTGGGTGTATCCAGATCGCCAATTATCCCGTACAGGACATACGCCCCGGTTCCATGGGGAGACCCTTTATGGGAGTGACACCAACGATTCTTGATGATAATTGCGAGAAGGAACTTCCACCAGGAGAAGAAGGGCATCTTGCCCTTAAAGCAGGCTGGCCGTCAATGTTCAGAACCTACTGGAATAAGAAGGAGCTTTATGAAAGCAGGTTCAACGGTGACTGGTATATCACGGGCGACCGGGCCACAATGGATGAAGATGGTTATTTCTGGTTTGTGGGAAGGGCCGACGACGTGATTAATTCCGGAGGGCACCTCATTGGTCCGTTCGAGGTTGAAAGTGCCCTTATCGAGCACCCGGCGGTTGCCGAGGCAGGAGTTATAGGCATCCCCGACCCACTGGTAATGGAAGTTATAAAGGCCTTTGTCTCTCTCAAGGACGGCTATGAACCGTCCGATGAATTGATGAGGGACATCAAGAAATTTGCCAGAAAGAAACTCCACGCCGTGGCCTGTCCGAGGAAGATAGAGTTTATTCCAGGACTGCCCAAAACCAAATCCGGGAAAATAATGAGGAGGCTCCTGAAGGCAAGGGAACTGGGACTTCCGGAAGGTGACACCTCAACCTTGGAAGAATAGGGGGAAATACATGCTGCAACTTGAATATTTTTTTGATTTGAAAGAATTCGAACACAAAGGGTTATTTGAAGATGTCGAATTTGTGTGGTAAGCACTTGTTAGACTGAAGTCTTATATGAAAGAGACCCTTACGCCAAATGTGGCACTCCTCAGTGGAGATATGTTGTCAAAGACATGCGTATTGTGGGGAGGCAATATCGGGGATCAGTATGTGTGCAAAGAGCGAGCAAATCTTCCATCTTGGATCGCATTGATTCAAGAATAGGACACTAGGAGCCGCTATTGGCAGAGAATTTGTAAGCAAATTAGTTGAAAAAACCTTGGTGGTTGAAGAAAATGGGGCCGCAACCTGTCTTGCGAAAAGTTGGAGGTCCTCAAATGGCATAGGGCGCAACGAGGTTAGGGAGAAGAGGCTTAGATTCGTTCAGCCGTAAATGTCGAGATATTGTATGGTTCTGATTTGCAGCCTTGTTTTAACAATCTTGGCAATTCTTTGCATGAACAAGAAGCCCATTTCGCAGTCTTTTTGAAAGAGTGCCTCCAAGTCTTCCGCTTTCCAGGCAAAAAGCTTTGTACGCATATAGGCCTTGGCGGTCGTAATATACTTTTTCTCTTCTGTCTCGATTACGGCAGAAAAACCAAATGTGCGATTCTCGCAGATCGTGTTTATCATGACCGGAGTACTGGGGTTTTTCATAACTTCCAGCCCCACTTTTCCCTCGATAACAGAATAGAGATGCGTGGCATCCTCTCCTTCTCTGAAAATGGTATCGCCAGCGCTATATTCTCGTATTAGGGTAACCTTTGCGAGCTTCTCCAGCATGGAATCCTTGAGATAGGTTAACATGATGATTGATTTCAAATCGCTTACATCGATCATTGTTTTCTCCTTCCTTAATTTGTTCAGTTCAGGTTCAGGGTGGACATAAGACAATATGACGTTACCCTGATATTGAACATATCCGTTGTTTCCTTCAAAAGATCGACAAAACATAATATGTCATCTTTATCAAGGTATAGCCCCTGCCTTGCCCGGTTCATTACATGATACTACGCACTTGGATATTCTATTCTCAATGGCCTAGATATGGCATTTGAATATCATAACTTGCAATAAAGGTCAACCGAAGATGACCCCAAATTGGACCCCAAATTTATGATAAAATTAATACGAAACAGCAGCTACGTCCTCAAACTTCTATCAAAGAACGCATCTGCCTGGCGTAAGTTTACTATGGATGACGACAATTTACGGCGTAAAACGGTGATTTCTTTAAGAAAAGGGCGCATTCTATTTGTATACACTAATTATATATCAATTGATATTACTGATACATAATTATTGATAAATCATGGAGTGTCAAGATAATTCAGAAATGGGCGTTTCAGTGTATACATAAAATATTAATGGATTAGCCGTAATTTCAGTAAGTTAAATGGTTCAGATAAAACTTTATAGCAAACTCACGATAGCCGCCCTTGGCAATATTACCAAATCCCCGCAGTATACACTAAAGCCAAAACCCTAAATCATTTTGCTCATTTTCCCTTGACGAACATGGCTATTCCTTCCTATACTTGTCTGCCAAAACGAACCTTATTACAACTCGTTTATATTACTATCTTATTTAGGGGAACGATCCCATGTTTTATGACATAGCGCTGTATGTGTCTCTTGCAATTTTTGGAATCGGTATGATTTACAAGATTTCCAACTGGTTCCGGCGCAGTATCGGCATTAATCCCAGCGACATTACGACTTCCAAAAGAATATCTGCGGCCGTCAAAGGCATCCTGGGGACTGTATTCAGTGGAAAAATATTCATTCTTATCAAGGTCTTTTTTGTTGATGTTATTCTTCAGTTAAGGATATTGAGAGAAGATTTTCTCCGCTGGCTGATGCACATGCTCATCTATGGCGGCTTTATGCTGCTCCTTCTGATGCACGCATTGGATGGCATCATCACCGAAGCCCTGTTCTCCGAGTACGCCTCTACACTCAATCCCTTTATGTTCTTGAGGGATTTATTCGGGTTTATGGTAATTGTGGGAATCAGCATCGCCATCTACCGGCGAATCGTTATGAAAGTGCCGCGCCTCAAAACCAATCCCATGGATCTCTACGCCATTATAATCCTTGCTATCATCATGCTCTCAGGAGTCTTTCTTGAGGGGACAAAGATAACTTCACATACAAGATACCTGGAGATGGTTGAAGAATACGCTGATACAGACGATGAAGAGGAACTTCGAACCCTGGAGTCCTTTTGGGTACAGAACTTTGACATAGTTTCTCCCACTATAAAAGGAC
>JADFWA010000122.1 GCA_015222855.1 Pseudomonadota bacterium
ATAAAACGGAGTTGCTCGCCAGGACAAGATCCCTAATTAAGTTAAAAAGGCTTAACAGTAATTTGGCCAGTATTGAAAATGTTCTTTTTTCCCTGGCAAACACAGTGGAAGCCAAAGACACCTATACCCAGGGACATGTGGAGAGGGTCTCTAATATGGCAGTCAGCCTGGGTAAAAAGTTAGGAATGACAGGAAGAGAGCTTGAAGCTTTAAGGTTCGGGGGTGTTCTGCACGACATTGGCAAGATCGCAGTGCCTGGTAAAATCCTGAATAAGCCAGGTCCACTCGATCCCGAGTAAGTTCTCAATAAATCCGGGCTGAATTAGAAAAATCCCCCTCAATCCCCCTTTGCAAAAGGGGGAAGCAGTAGGAATGCCCAGACTTATTGAGATGTTACAGGATTCACGTCAAAATGAATGGTATTTGCCATGGATGTCTCATACAAAGAGGATCAGTGTAAAACCGATTTCACAACCACCGAGCGATTTCGCGAAGAGATTCCGGCCATTGTGGATAGACTTGTTGTCACCTGCGGCCGTGAAGACTGTTTTGATCATGTGGGCCCGGAACCCATCTCCTCAAAAAATTCGATCATAGACCTAATTGAAAAGGCAAGACGCATCCTTTATCCGGGTTACTTTATCCGATCAAGAGTGGATGAGGTGAATCTCAGCTATTATTTCGGCCAGGAAATGACCGCATTTTTTGAAGCCTTTTCCGAACAGATCACCCTCGCAATCAGACATGATTGTCTCCGCTATAATCAACCCTGTACCCATTGCGAAGAACGGGGCCTGGAATCCGCAATCGCTTTTATGCGTGAAATGCCTCTGTTGCGGACCATGCTCGCCAAGGATGTCCGAGCAACCTATGAAGGCGACCCGGCTGCTAAGAGCTATGACGAGATTATATTCAGCTATCCTGGTCTTTATGCCGTCACGGTCTACCGCATGGCCCACCAGCTTTATCATCAGGGCATCCCCTTGATCCCGCGTATTATGACGGAACATGCTCACAGCCTGACCGGGATCGACATCCATCCGGCAGCCCACATCGGAGAGAGTTTCTTTATCGATCATGGAACCGGCGTGGTGGTGGGTGAGACGACAGAGATTGGAAACCGCGTAAGACTCTATCAAGGGGTAACACTGGGTGCCTTGTCGCTGCCGAGAGGTTCGGCGGAAGCACTCAGGAGTAAAAAACGTCACCCCACCATAGAAGATGAAGTGATCATCTATGCCGGGACCACCATATTGGGAGGAGATACTGTCATAGGCGCCCGTTCAGTGATTGGCGGGAACGTCTGGATCACCGATTCGGTGCCGCCGGACACCAAGGTCTTCCTGAAGAAGCCCGAATTGATCTTTAAGGGAAATTCCTCTTAAAGAACATGACGAAACCCTATAAAAGGAGGATAGCAGAAGATGGGCGAAATCTTCCCTGATATCACAAAAACGACAGGGTCCACACCCTTGGTGCGGCTGAACTGGATTTCCAGGGGGCTCCATGCCGATATCCTGGCCAAACTGGAATTCAAGAACCCTCTGGGCAGCGTCAAGGACCGTATTGGCCTGGCCATGATAGAGGCGGCGGAACGACAGGGCCTCATTGGCAAAAATACCTTGATCATTGAACCCACCAGCGGGAATACGGGTATTGCTCTCGCCTTTGTCTGTGCAGCCAGGAAATATCGACTTATCCTGACCATGCCCGAAACCATGAGCGTGGAGAGAAGGAAGCTCCTCAAGCACCTGGGCGCGGAACTGGTCCTCACACCTGGAAAGGAAGGGATGAAAGGGGCCATCAAGAACGCTCAGGAAATACTCTCCGAGTCCACTGATGCCTATATGCCCAATCAATTCGCCAATCCGGCCAATCCTGAGATCCACCGGAAGACCACTGCTGAGGAGATATGGCGGGACACCAGTGGGGGCGTGGATATCCTGGTTGCCGGGGTGGGAACCGGCGGAACCATCACAGGGATATCTGAGGTGATCAAAGGGCGTAAGCCCTCCTTCAAGGCTGTGGCGGTTGAGCCCAGCGATTCATCTGTCCTCTCCGGAGGTGATCCTGGCCCCCACAAGATCCAGGGAATCGGAGCTGGTTTCATCCCGGAGGTGCTAAATACCAGGATCATTGACGAGATCGTCACTGTAACAAATGACCAGGCCTTTGAAGTTGCCAGAGATCTGGCCAGGCATGAAGGAATTTTGTGCGGCATTTCCTCCGGGGCCGCGGTCTCGGTAGCCCTTGAAATAGCCAAAAGACCTGAAAACTCAGGGAAACAGATTGTGGCTATCCTGCCCAGTACGGGCGAGCGATATCTGAGTACCGAGCTTTTTCAGGACGAGTAAAACCACATGAATTTGGGGTTGCGTTCCTTTCTCAGCGCGGATCGCCGGGTGCGAAAAAATGGGAAGTGTCGTTGACCCATTGATAGCATAATTCGATATAAAAATGGCCTCGCTTAGAATTATCTTACTCTCATTTCTTTTGATCACCTCTGTTAGCTGTCAATATCTTCATCCCGGCTCGTTCAAGGGCCCTGAAGATACAAAAGACTGGTCGAGCAATGATCCCCTGTCGATGCCGCTCTCGGTTCGCCTGCTGGAATTCAATAAAGGCAATGTGACCCCCAACCCCTCTTTTGAGAAGGGAAGACTCAATTCAGTTGACCCGGATAATCCGTATTGCATCGAACACTGGGAGGTTTTAGGGACAGATGTTATATGGGTGAACACCACATCTCCCGGCCATGGACCTGATGAAGCAAGTCACGGTATACATGCCATTAAGATCAGCCGTGATATTGCCTCCGAACTGGATGAGCCTGAGGGTATTATAAGCGACTTCATCCCGGTTATTCCTGGAAACTACCGTTTCTTCTTTGATGTGAAACTTAAGAGCATCCGTCCTGTCAGTCGTTCCACCAAACTGAATGATACTGTCGTCGCTCGCCTATATTTCTACAATAGGGAAAAGGAAGAGATATCAGGCGCTGTCTTCAATCCCGCGCAAAATAAATTCCTCGATAATTCAAACAAGAACTATGCCTTCGCCAACTTCTGGGAGATAGAAGAATTTCCATGGGGCCGAGTGAGAGGAGGAAGAT
>JADFWA010000012.1 GCA_015222855.1 Pseudomonadota bacterium
CTTTACCCCCTTTCCCATTCTCAACCTTTATCAGCATTCGTTTGCTGTCTATATGCTCCGTTTTTAATGCAGCGACCTCGCTTGCCCTGAGCCCGGCCGAATACGCTACCATCAGAATGAGCCGATGCTTCTTATTGTTCGTTGCATTGATAATGCGCCAGACTTCCTCCTGACTCAAAACAACAGGGAGTTTCCTGTTCTTTCTTCTAAATGAGAAATCCAGAACACTTTCCTCATAAGAAAGAACGTGATTATGGAAAAATCTCAAACCGGTAATGACACTCAACAGACTGTTGGGTGCATTCCCTCTGTCGTTTTTTAAATGCAGCAGATAATCTTCGATCATTTCTTTGGAAATCTCATCCGGTGATTTCATGTAATACTTCGCAAGACCGGAAACTGCCGATAAATAGGACCTTTGTGTCTGTTTGGATAAATTCCTGAGTTCCATCGCTTTGATCATCTCTTTGCGTAATTCTGTCATGACATACCTCCTGTAGTGATTTTTAAAACTAAACGGAGGTATTTTATATGAGGAAAAAGTATTGGGAAGATTTAAAAAAAAGACAGATCTGTAGTGGTGGTGACTGGACGGAAAAACTGGACTGCCGCGAAGCGGTTTAGTTCATTACCGTATATCACCATAAAATTCCGGCCTTCTGTCCCTGAAAAGATTATTATAGTCGTTGAGCTTTTTATCTCTGGCCATCTCTACATCGATATCAACAACCCCGACTTCTTCGGTATCGCCTCCGGCCCGGTATAACAGATCGGCGCCGAGACCGGTGATCTGGCTTTTACCGGTATAATGAAGGGATTCTCCCCCCCTCTTTTCCGTCCCTGTCCTGTTGGCGGTTATGGCAAAGACATGATTCTCCAGACATCTCGTTATCATGGCATCCTGACAGAAAGGAAGGACCAGGTTAGAACTGTGGCAGATAATATCGGCCCCCTTCAGTGACAGGACACGCATTGCCTCCGGAAATATCCAGTCAAAACAGATCATAATCCCTAATCTGCACTTTCCGATATCGTAGACCTCAAACCCCTTATCTCCCGGATCAAACCAGAGGGTTTCCTCAAAGAACAAATGGACTTTTCTGTAAGTACCCACATAACCTTCGGGGGAAACAAGAACGGCCGAATTAAAAAACTTTTCCCCGCTTTTCTCAGCAAGACCGCCGACAAGATACAGATTCTTTTCCCTGGCCATCCTGCATAGCATTTGTGTCGTCTTCCCTCCCGGCACCTCCTCGGAAAGATCGATGGCCTCCTGTTTTGAGGTAAAGAGATAACCCGTATTGAAAAGCTCCGGAAGAACCAGGAGATCGGCATCTGCCTTTTCAATCAGGGATTCAACTCTCTCCAGGTTTCTATCGATTTCACCAAATATGGGTTCAAATTGAATAAAGCCTGCTTTCATTTTCAAACACCTCAGTCAGCTATGTCGCTTCGCCCCTCATCTCAAAGGAGCAAGGCTAAATTTTTCACCTCTTAGCTAATAGCTAAAGGTTAATCTGTCAATATATTTTATTACTGAAATTCCGGGGAAAAGAAACTTTTATAGCAAGTCCGTAAACGGCAATGAAGTCCTTTCTACTTCGAGGTCATGACCCAGACACCTGCCCAGGTCTCCGGCGGTTCTTCCATGAAATGCCCGCACTGCTTCGCGTAGGAAGCCGCCGCGGGGTCCCGCTCTGATAGTTCCGTGAAGATGCGAAGGGCATTGGGGAAATCGCCGCTGTAGAAAGCCGCAAGGCCCTCTTCGAACCGGGCGAGATACTGCAGGCGGAGTTCGTAGTCCACTGGGAGGAAGGGCTCGTAAATCCCGACGGCTTCCTTCCGACCCACAACGGCGACCCGTGAAAGCTCGCGGCAGGGAAAAACCCCCTCGAGAGCCTTCATCGTGTTCTCGGAAATGATCGTGTAGGTACCAAACTGCTTGTTGATGCCCTCGAGACGGGCAGCAAGATTCACGGCGTCGCCCAGCATCGTGTAGTCGAAACGGCTCTCGGAGCCCATGTTTCCCACAACGGCGGGACCCGTGTTGATGCCAATACGCATTTTCACGTCC
>JADFWA010000123.1 GCA_015222855.1 Pseudomonadota bacterium
ACAAAGGCTCTGCATCCCCAAGTGTCCCTCCTTCTTTCCATTCCACTTTGATCCAGGGAGGATTTCCCAACACCAAATCAAACCCTCCACGGCTTTCAAATAACCACGCAAACTCAAGCTCCCAATGCAGGAAACGGTACCTTTCAGCTAACTTCTGCACCAAACCGAATCGATCGCTTTTTCTACACAATCGATCCACATCCACAAAACCGAACTCATCCACCATATCCAATGACATCTGTTTGGGACGAGTATCCGGGAACAATAGCATTTGACCAGATCCTTCAGTCTGCTCAGCATCATAGAGGTCCCCTTCAAGGACAAGGGTTAAATCAAAGAGATACTCAGCACGACTCGGCAACAAATCCGCCTTTTTAATAGGCCAAAACCACAAGGCACACCAATAATCCATAACCAGTTTCAACCGTCGATACGGACTGGAGTTGCGGACATTTTTGGAAAACATCTCCTGCTGGAATATTCGGTCTTTATATTCTGTTGTTGTGAATTGTAGGTTCTCTTTTGGCTTCTCCTGCCCAAATACATGTAGAGGGTCTGTTGTACGATCATCAATATCTCGCTGCATCTTTGTATGACGCTTCCAGAGCTTGTCCACAGCAGATGAAAGTTTTTCAAGATGTTCGATCTCACTTTTTGTGAACGGCTTAGTGAATTCTTTTCGCCACTCCTTGATCGTCTCGATCTCCTCCTCCGCCATCTTTTTGACGACCTTATCCTTATAGTCAGCCATCCCCTTATCCGGCAGCAAGAAATGATAAACAGTATCATTCATCCGTTCTTTACCCGGCATCACTCTTTCCGGTACCTCATCCAGCCAGGTTGTATCATCTCGCCTTTCTTTTTTGAGGAGGCGTGATTGAAACACCTGCCTTCTTGCCCCAATAAGCGAATTTCCACAGACAAGCTGCATCCCAAACCATGGCACAAAAGCACCTTCATAAATTGTATTAAGCCAGAGGGAGACTTCAGCCAGTTCAACGGCCACAGGATTGAGATCAACGCCATGAACATTCCTGTCGGCGATATACATCTTCACCTTTTGCAGCTCTCGCGGATAGTCCTCATGAGAGATATTCTGATTGATTTCTTTCTGCTTTTTTGCCAGATATGCCTTGGCCAACTGGTTTATTGCCTCATTTAAAAAGGCAGCACTCCCCATGGCAGGTTCACAGACGGTAAGAGCAAGGATCTCATCAGCGGTTTTATCCTTGAGCAGCTCTTTCAAGGCATATTTTACCAGACATTGGGTAAGCACTTCCGGTGTATAATAGGATGCAGACTTTTCACGGTCCCGTCCCGCCAGGCGATAAATAAATGTACCTTTTTCATATTTGACCAAGGAGCCATCTTCCTCGTAAACACGTTCCTCTTCAGTGTACTGCTCGATATCCTCCGGTTTAACGAAATAAGCTGTCTCAAGCACATTATGTTTTTCCCCTGCCTTCTTGACTTCATACAGGTCCGTTTCAGCAAAGAATCCCTGATAGGAAAGAAGGGCCTCATACACCGCACCCAACTGGTTGATCCCAAGCTGGGCATAGGATATCCGTCCACGCCGATTCTTCTTCCCCTTTTTCGCTCTGGAAAGAGACATCAACTCAATGATTTCCTGCATCACAAAATTGCGGAACTTGACCTTGTTGAGCAACAGCGTCCGTTTTGGATCAAAAAGGTGACTTCTAAGGGGTGCGATACTGAATATATGATGATCAAGACGGCCAAGCGTACTTAACTGCATGGGTTTATGCTGAAATCCATAATAAAGCAGGTCAAACAGGAGCTTAATTGATTCATGCAGAAAAAAACCATTTTTTGATTCGTCAGTGGTTAACTGGATCATCTCCAGATCACGCAGAGATTCAAGGCTGTACCCTTTCCTGTATTCCTCTGATTTGTCTGGAAGATACCCCAGTTCCGGCCGTGCCTCGATATAGAACAGGAAGAGCATCCGGTACATATAGCGAAGGCATTCACGGGTAAGCTGCTCTGCCATATCCCGGCCGTATATCTTTTCATGGACCTTTTCCCCCAGATATAAGACTGCCTCGTTGCCAAGCAGCTCAATTGCCTTTCTGAGTGAATATTTCAAATCCTCTGAAACAGAAAAAGCATGCTTATGAGAATTTTCATCCAGGGTATCCAGAAGCGGCATGCCGTCTTTGGGACAAATCGAATCCCGGTGCAGCAAGGCTGCCATGGCCTGCAGGGTTGAGGTCTCCCGCCGGTCCAAGATTTCACGGATATCAAACCGTAACAACCTCTTTTCATGCCACTTAGTACGGTCCAGAAGCAGCAATTGAGTGTTATTGGTCAGGATAACCCAGCGAGGAGGTTCCTTCCGGCCAAATATCTGATGGGTAACAATTTCTTCCAATGAGAGATCCAGAATTTTTTCAATTTCATCATCAGCAGGATATTGCTCCTCAAATAGATTCAACTCAAGAGGATCGCTTCCTTCACCAAAGACATCCATGGCCTCAACAATCCATAACTCAGGAGAGCCGTCAGCCTTATTGATTCCACCAATTAGCGGAATGCTGGCTCCATTATCCAATTCCACCAGTTTGTAGTGATACTCATAGCCGAGAGAAAAAAGAAGCTGTGCCAGGAAATCCCTCTGCAATGCCAACCTGTCTTCGGTTTTACGTTCCCGCTCCAGACGGCTGCGCATGGCAAAAAACTCTTTCCTCAGGCCCCGTATCCCCATATAAGGCTGAGGAATACCGGCTTCATCTTCCTTCCGTTTCCATTCCTTGAAAACACCCTTTAAATCCTTCTCAAGGATGACGGAAAGATAGTGGTGGGTATAAAACTCGTTCTCGTTGGTGATACCGGTTATATCAATAGCCATTATTCCGCACCCTTCAGCACTGCGATAACCTGGATAAAGGGATTGTCATCAGTGGTCATGGTGTCTTCCATCCAGGTCCAAAACTCATCAAATTTACGGTCGATCTCCCGCTTGTCCTGTTCTTTTTTGCTTACCTGCCGTTTATCCATGTAAAACAATTGAAGCTGTTCGTACTGCTTGCTTTTCAGGCATTCAAGTGCGTTAAGCTGCTCATTGAGTTTCTCATTTATTACTTCCTCAAAGGCATCACGTTCCTCACTCATATACTCCCTGGCTTGCTGGACAGCCTTTGGCAGAAGCTGCCGAAGTGCTTCAATATCAATATTGTCACCTCGGTTTGGAAAGCTGGTCTTGCCTAAACCGGTGCGAGCCAGCAATGTCTCAAACTCTTCTATCTGCTGAAATTTATCATCTTTAAAAGTCACACCGAACCAGCGGTGGACAAGCGGATGGCCTTTCCTGTTCGGGATAAGGCCGGAAAGAATAAACACAGTCTCACCTGAATTGAGAGCACCCTGCAGTGAAAGCACAGGGGCTTCGTGCCTGCCGAATCCGGCAACAACCTTATCATTAATCCATTCAACAACCGGGTTATGCTGCCAGAGATAATGAATGCG
>JADFWA010000124.1 GCA_015222855.1 Pseudomonadota bacterium
CTGGCATGGGAACACGGATTGCACGTACTGGTTATACTGACCGATATTACAAATTACTGTGATGCGCTCCGTGAGCTTGCCGCTATGAGAGGGGAAATACCGAGCAGAAGGGGATATCCGGGATACATGTATACAGACCTGGCCTCCATGTATGAGCGGGCGGGGAGAATCACAGGAAGAGACGGATCAATAACCATCATGCCCATTTTGACAATGCCCGATGACGATATCACCCATCCCATACCCGATCTTACGGGCTATATCACCGAGGGTCAGATCGTCCTTTCCAGGGCCCTTGAAAGGAAGAGAATATATCCGCCGATCGATATATTCCTCTCCCTCTCCAGGATGATGCGTGAGGGAATCGGAGAGGGGAAAACGAGAGAAGATCATAACAACGTCTTCATGCAATCGTATGCGGTCTATGCGGAGGGGAACTATCTGAGAGAAATTTCTACGGTGATCGGCGCTGAAGCCCTAAGCGACAGGGACAAAATCTATCTTGCTGCCGCAGACAGGTTCGAACAGTGGTATATATCCCAGGATGAATTTGAAAGAAGAACTGTTGAGGATACTATGGAACTGGCATGGAATATCTTTTCGATGCTCCCGGTTGAGGATTTGAAACTAATCAGGAAAGAATACATCGAAAAGTATCTGCCAAAAACATCGAACCCTTGATGCCGGGTACTGGCGGGTGGCATGAATCCGCAAAATTATAATCAATCACGAAAACACGAAAGCGGAAAAGCACGAAATAAAAATTTTTTCGTATTTTCGTGCTTTCGTGATAAAAAATCTTTTGGGTTCCGGTTTATCCGGATTAGGTAAACCATGGTTAAAAAAGCACAGGTAACAAGACCAACCAAGATTGAGCTTGCGCGACTCAAGCGCCGTTTTAATCTGGCTACAAGGATCCAAAAGATCATCAAGGACAGGCTTTCCATATTGATTATGGAATTTCTCCAGACCGTCAGAGAATGCGTATCGGTCAAAGAAAGGCTCCTCACGGAATTCTCGGAAGCTTACAGGTCATTGTCTATCACGGCAGGTTACCATGGATACGTAGCACTGAAAAAAGAACTCCTGATATCCGAAATTACCCTTAAGGTGAATGCTGGAACAAGAAATGTCGCGGGTGTCAGGATACCCCTCTTCGAAACTGAGGAAGCGGATACGGTGAAATCGAAGACACACAATCCGGCCGACACTTCTTCCCTTATGGATCATACTGCCAGGCTTTCTCAAAAATGTCTGGAGACCATTATTGAACTGGCTGAACTTCAGAAATCCCTGGATCTTTTGGGAATGGAAATCAACAAGGTAAAAAGGATAAACAATGCCCTGGAGTATATTGTAATCCCCGGCCTTAATGCGACCATAAAGTACTTAACCATGAAATTTGAAGAGAGGGAACGGGAAGAGGCCGCCCGGCTCAAACGGGTTAAACTACTAATCGAACGGAAAGAAGCCTATGCCTACTGATAATTCCTCCGATGTTTTTATTGCGGGGTACCTAAAAGACGAATTAAAAGTTTTAAATGCACATCTCCCGCGCAAACGGAAATCACTCACCGAACTCCTGAAAGAGGAACACCCCTATGTGATATGCAATGACGGAAACGCTCATTTTTTCAAAAAAAAAGAGCTTGAATATCTCTCGAAAATGTTGGATTATGATGAGCAAGATTCGTTATTGCTCCCCATAATCATGGAAGTTACTCCGGACCAAAGCTGGGTGACCATAAGGTCAAAAGGGGGAGTTGAGGCGAAGATATTTTCAAAAATTCTTGGTATTACTGTGGTTAGTAAACACAATATAACAACCATATTTAAATCCCAGATGAGCGTAGTGAGGAAGGCGTTAAAAACAGCCACGCAATACGTTTTTTATCCTTAGTCCCTTAATTGTAAAGTTCTTGCAAAAATGGCAAAAGAATTTGGCTGTAAGTTGTAGTTGTAGGTTGGGTTGAGGCACGAAACCCAACAAAAGCCTTTGAGCTTTGCCTAGTTCCCATGCTCCAGCGTGGGAACCTACATGGTATGCATTCCCACGCTGGAGCATGGGAACGAGAAAAAATCGTAACTACTCAAGTTCACGGTTCAGTGGTTAGAAAACGATCAACCTTGAACCCTTGAACCTTGAACCATTTCTTGGTTACGGCTCGTCCGGGTTAGGGTTCAATAACTCAAGATATTTCCTCTCTCCATTTTTCCAAATCTGTTAATGCACGTTCGGCAAAATATTGCCCCCTTTCCCTTTTTGGCGCTTTCTTTGAGAGTGGTGTGAAAAGGCCGAAATTCACATTCATCGGCTGAAAAGTCTTGCAGTCGGTATTTGTGATATGGTGCAGGAGGGCGCCGAGGGCGGTTGTCTTTGACGGTATGGCTAAATCTTTGTCTTTTAGACAGAGGGATGCGTTTATCCCCGCGATAAGCCCCATGGCCGCAGATTCCACATACCCCTCCACACCGGTAATCTGGCCGGCAAAGAAGATATCGGGCATGGAACGAAGTTGAAGTGTCTTTTTGAGAAGGGCAGGGGAGTTGATGAAGGTGTTC
>JADFWA010000125.1 GCA_015222855.1 Pseudomonadota bacterium
ACGTCGGCCGGTTGAGGAGAAGGTGGTCGCTCCGCCCGAGAAAGAGGAGATACCCGTAGCGGAGAAGAAAGAAGCGGTTGAAATAGCCGAAGTCAAAGAGAAACTTGAGCGGATAGAGAAGCCGGCAAAGGAAATTCCCGCAAAGAAGGGTGAAAAAGAATTACCTGCCGGAATTCCTGAGGTAACTGCGAAGAAGGCCGAAAAAGGGCTAAAAATAGCAAAAGAAATTACTGTTCCCGAGGTGAAGGAGCCTCTGGAGGAGGTAAAAGAAAAGCCCTCAAAAAAGAGGAAGAAACCGGTAGAAGTGGTAATAGAAGAGAAGCCGGCACGGAAAAAGACCTTTGTTAAGCAGTTCATTGGGAAGAAAAAAGCAAAACGCAGGGGAAAGAAACGGGAAGAAAGGCCGGCAGGCTGGAGAGAAGGGAAAAAGGCAGCCGTCATAGAGATGAAGAAGACGGAGGTTACAACTCCAAAGGCGATCAAGAGAAGGATAAAGGTGGCAGATGCGATAAGGGTTGGGGATCTGGCTAAAAGGATGGGTGTTAAGGCGAGTGATATTATAAGTAAACTCATTTCTCTCGGCTTGATGGCAACCATAAACCAGGCTATTGATTGTGATACAGCTACACTTATTGCCAGTGATTTTGGATATCAGGTAGAACCTGTCGTCGATGAGTATGAGGAGTCTATCAAAATGGCCGATAGTTCCCCGAGAAATCTGAAGCCACGGGCGCCGGTGGTAACGATAATGGGACATGTTGACCATGGCAAGACATCCCTTTTGGATGCCATAAGAGAAACGAATGTTATTGATGTGGAGGCCGGCGGGATTACGCAGGCAATAGGCGCCTATCACGTAGATATAAAAGGCAGGGATATTGTGTTTCTGGATACCCCGGGGCATGAGGCTTTCACTGCAATGAGGGCCAGGGGGGCGCAGGTGACGGATGTGGTTGTCCTTGTGGTGGCTGCCGACGATGGTGTGAAGGAGCAAACCGTTGAGGCAATCAATCATTCACGTGTGGCCGGTGTTCCGATCATAGTTGCCATAAACAAGATTGACAAACCGGGGGCTAATCTGGAGAGAGTAAAACAGGAACTTTCGGACCATGATCTTGTTCCTGAGGAATGGGGAGGCAGCACGATATTTTCCGAGATTTCTGCAAAGAAAAAAGTGGGGATAGAAGATCTTCTGGAATTGATACTTCTCCAGGCGGATATCATGGAGCTCAAAGCCGATCCCGACAGGCCTGCCAGCGGTATTGTCATAGAAGCGAAGCTTGACAGGGGGAGAGGGCCGGTAGCCACAGTCTTGATTCAGGATGGGACATTAAAGGAGGGGGATGCCTTTGTTTCCAGGACGGAGTATGGCAGGGTTCGGGCCATGGTAAATGACAAAGGGCAACGGATTAAAGCTGCCGGGCCTTCCATGCCGGTGGAGGTCATAGGCTTTTCAAATGTGCCCCAGGCAAGTACGGATTTTGTTTGTGT
Organism: Pseudomonadota bacterium; assembly: GCA_015222855.1. Lineage (GTDB taxonomy): Bacteria > Desulfobacterota > Syntrophia > Syntrophales > JADFWA01 > JADFWA01. Next base: position 1,492 of record JADFWA010000125.1, read on the forward strand.
CGAGGATGAAAAAAAGGCACGCAGCATGGGAGAATACCGGTTGATAAAGGAGAGGGAGAAGGAACTTTCCGCTTCTTCGAAGATTACGCTGGAGCAACTGTATGAGAGAATAAAAGAGGGAGTAAAGGAACTCAATGTAATCATCAAAGGAGATGTCCATGGTTCCGTAGAGGCGCTGTCCGAGGCGCTGGTCAAGCTCAGCACCAAAGATATAAAACTGAAAATTATTCACAGTTCTACAGGTGCAATTACGGAAGTGGACGTAATGCTGGCATCGGCGTCCGATGCGATTATTATAGGATTTAATGTTAGACCTGATGCCAGGGTTTCGGAGACTGCCGAACAGGAAGGGGTAGATATCGAGCTTTACGATGTCATATATGATGCTATTGCCGATGTGAAAGCCGCAATGGAGGGGCTCCTCGAACCCATTTACAAAGAGGTGGTTCAGGGACGCGTCGAGGTTCGGCAGTTGTTTAAAGCGCCGAAGGTGGGCGTCATTGCCGGCAGCTATGTTACGGACGGCAAGGTGGCAAGAAGTTCCAATATTAAGGTAGTGAGAGATGGAGTGGTTGTTTATGACGGCAAGATACTTTCACTCAAGAGATTTAAGGATGACGCCAGTGAGGTTGCATCAGGATTTGAATGTGGTATAGCGGTAGAGGGGTTCAATGATATCAAGGTAGGGGATACACTCGAGGCTTATATTAAAGAGCAAGTAGCGAGGAAGCTGGAATAAATTCATATATCTTGCCACAAAGACACCAAGGCACAAAGTTTATAAGATTATTCTATATATCCCTCCTGTAACCCTTCTTCTCTTTGTGGCTTAGTGACTTAGTGGCTTAATAAACACCTAATTTTTATAAAATGGTAGTCGGCGTAGGCATAATAGATATTTATATTTTTGACAGCAGATCCCTGAAGAGTAAACGGGGGGTTCTGCGGAGCATATTAAAAAGAACGCAAAACCGGTTCAATATATCCATAGCAGAGGTAGGCGACAACGATGATTGGAAAAGGGGAAGGATCGGATTTAGTGTGGTGGGAAATGATACGGGTTACATAAATTCAAAAATGGACAAAATCTTAAAATTTATTGATAGCTTGAATCTTGCGGAGGTGTTGAATTCGAAAGTAGAAATCACCAGCTTTTCTGATGTTATGGACCGGCGTGGTTATATGAAAGATATTATAGTGAACGATCATGATGAACTTTAAAAGGGCTGACAGGGTGGCTGATCTTATAAAAGCAGAAATCTCAGACATCCTGTTGAAACGGGTAAGGGATCCGAGGGTTGCACATGTGACCATCACCGGTGTAAAATTGACTGATGATCTTCGTTCGGCAAAGGTTTTTTTCGTTCAGATGGGGGAGAGTGCCTGCAGTGAAGAAACCATGACGGGCATGAGGAAGGCTACCGGGTTTTTGAAAAAAGAACTGGGGAAGAGATTGCAACTTCGCTATGTGCCTGCCATAACCTTCGTTTATGATGAATCATTCGGGTACGGGAGTCGTATAGACAGGTTGCTGGAGGAGATAAAGGAAAAGGAGACAGATGCTTGACAGGATAGTTGAAGTCATAAACTCTTGCAGGACTTTTCTTGTAACCGCTCACGTGCGGCTCGACGGTGATGCCCTGGGGTCGGAGTTGGCCCTGTATCATATTCTTCGCGGTATGGGGAAAGAAGTCGTCATTTACAATCAGGATGAGACTCCTGAAAATTATAAATTCCTTCCCGGATCCGGGGTTATTGTAAATACCCTTGAATCTGCCCCCGATTTTGATGTTGTATTTGTGTTGGATTGCAGCGAGATTGAGAGGATAGGGGATGAGGCTTCCCGTGTAGGTTCTATCGGAAGGATGATAAACATAGACCACCATATCTCGAACGGAGGTTTCTGCAATATATCGCTGATTGATACTGAAGCGAGTTCCACAGGGGAAATTCTTTATCGACTTTTAGAAAAAATGAAAGTCGATTTAACGGCAGATATTGCAATAAACCTTTATGCGGCTATCCTCACGGATACGGGATCATTTCACCATTCCAATACCGGTAAAGATACTTTCGCAATAGCAGGGAAGCTGGTAGAAAAAGGGGCAGATCCCCGGTGGATAGCCGAGATGGTTTATGAAGTGAATCCGCCGGCTAAAATTGAGCTTCTGGCGAGGGTTCTCGATACCCTTGAATTTGATTGGGATGGAAAGATCGGTTCCATTACGGTTACACGACAGATGATCGAGGATGTGGGTGCACTGCCGGAGTATACGGAGGGTTTTGTAGATTTTGTGCGATCGATCAAAGGTGTCGAAGTTGCCGTAATTTATAGCGAAATTTCGAAGAACAACTTCAGGATGAGCCTGCGGTCCAAGGGGAAAATTAATGTAGAACGGGTTGCCGACAAATTTGGAGGCGGCGGACACTTAAGTGCCGCGGCCTGCATGATTGAAGGGGATATTGATACCGTTAAGAGCAGTATCGTAAACTCTGTTATAAATCAGCAAAAGAAGTAAAAGAACAGCTTACAGGGTTCAGTTGTCAGCATTCAGAAAAAGATTGATTTGGAAGAATACCCCTGACGGCCGATTCCTGATCCCTGTGAACTGTTTGCAGTGTGATTGTATGAACGGCGTTATAATAATTGATAAACCGCTAGGAAAGACATCTCATGATATTGTTGAGGATGTCAAAAAGACGCTCGGTGTAAGGAAGGTTGGTCATACCGGCACACTTGACCCGCTTGCCACCGGGGTGCTGCCTGTGTGTGTCAACGAGGCGACAAAACTTGCCCAATTTTTCTTGACGGATGGTAAAGAATACAGGGCTACAATGCTTTTAGGTGTTGAAACTGATACCCTCGATATAGAGGGTAAAATAATCGTTCAGAGGGAACCTCATGTCACCAAAAGTGATATAGAGGATGTGTTGAATAGCTTTGTAGGGGAAATAGAGCAAACTCCTCCCCGTTACTCATCGGTTAAATATAAAGGGAAACCGATGCATAAGTGGGCGAGAAGAGGGATTGTTGTTGAGCCCCTTCCCAGGATGGTTGAGGTATACCGGATTACTCTCGAAGACGTAGAGTTGCCCTATGTGACCTTTCTGGTATCATGTTCGAAGGGAACCTATATAAGATCCCTCTGTTCCGATATAGGGCAGAAATTGGGGTGTGGGGGCTGCCTGTCCGGATTGAGGAGGATAAGGAGCGGTCATTTTTGTGAGGAGGCGGCTGTGTCTCTTGAAAATATTCACGATCAGAGGAAAAGAGATCTGTTGGAAAAAAATATAGTTCCGATGGCAGATGCCCTGCCAGACTTTTCCACTATTGATGTGGATCAAAAACTGGCAGGCAGGTTAAAGAAGGGTTATCAGCCTGCGGTTGGGGATCTGGCAGAACATCGTGTTCCTTTTCTTACCGCTGGAGATGTGGTAAAATTCGTCTCATGGGAAGGTCACCTTGTGGCTCTGGCCAGGATGCTTTATTCATTTGATCAGATTTCCTCGTTGGATTCAAAAAAGCAACTGGTCAAAATTTTAAGGGTATTCAATTGTTAATGGAAGATAACGAGTATAATTTACGCGGAATTGTAATGAATATAAAAGCTTGAGTAGAGTTTCTTGAAAGGAGGATAAAAAAGTGGTGTTGGAATTAGACAGGAAAAGGGAGATAATCAAAGATTTTCAGGTGCATGAGAGTGATACCGGGTCTTCGGAGGTTCAGATTGCTCTCCTCAGTGCGAGAATAAAATATCTAACGGAGCATTTCAAGGTTCACAAGAAGGACCACCACTCCCGCAGGGGACTTTTAAAGCTTGTCGGGCAGAGGAGAAGATTTCTGGATTATCTTAAAGGGAAGGATGTTGAAAAGTATAGAACAGTTATCAAGCGGTTAGGGATAAGAAAGTAAGAAGAAAGGCTAAACGTAATCGTTCACCTCACCGCTGTTAGTTCAGAGTTCAAAGTTCAAAGTTCAGAGTTAAAGGACTCTGAACCCTGAACCCTGAACCCTGAACTCTCTTTTAAAGACTTTGCGGTGAACTATTACTTAATTATGAGAAAAAAGGAGAATAAATGAAAGAAATATTTAGTACAGATTTTGCGGGGAGAGATATCTCCCTGAGGGCGCATTATATGGCAGGTCAGGCGGATGGAGCCGTTTTGGTTACCTATGGCGATACCGTGGTTCTTGTCACTGCAGTATCGATGAGAAGCAGCAGAGAGGGTCTTGATTTCCTGCCGCTGACCGTGGACTATCAGGAGATGACCTATGCGGCAGGGAAAATACCCGGTGGATTTTTCAAGAGAGAAGGACGTCCAAATGAAAGAGAGATTTTGACGTGCAGAATTATTGACAGGGCCATACGTCCCCTCTTTCCCAAGGGGTATTTTTATGAGACGCAGATTGTGGCGACAGTGCTTTCTGTGGATAATGAAAATGATCCTGATATTGCCGCAATGCTGGGCGCATCCGCTGCTCTTGAGATGTCGGATATCCCGTTCAAAGGTCCGGTTGCCGGTGTGAGGGTCGGCCGGCTGGAGGGAGAATTTATATGTAATCCTACGGCGGAGCAGATGAACGGAAGCGACCTGGATCTCTTTCTGGTGGGAAGGAAAATAATTCCCGGCACAGGCGGCAGGGAATTTGATGTCAATTTAGTGATGCTGGAAGGGGGGGCTCTTGAAATTGAGGAAGACGTAACGGTTGAGGCCATAAAGTTCGGTCTGGAATCTATGAGGCCGGTGATGGAACTTCAGGATCGCATTCGTCAGGCCATAGGAAAGGAAAAGAGAACGGTAGAGCAGATTGAGATTGACGAGGACCTTCGCAGGAAAATATCCGATGCAGCCATGGCTGGTTTAAAAGATGCCTATGCAACGACCGATAAACTGGAGAGGCGGATAAAACTACGCCAGGTGAGGGAGTCGGTTACGGCCGAGTTCGCTTCTGAAGATGCAGAGATCAGCTCTATGATGAAGGACATCCTGGAGGGGTTGGAGAAGAGTACCCTCAGGGACATGATTTTGAATGAAAAGAGAAGGATGGATGGCAGATCAAATACGGATATAAGACCTATCAGTTCCGAAACCGGGCTTCTTCCAAGGACGCACGGATCGGCGCTATTTACCAGGGGGGAAACCCAGGCCCTGGCCCTTGTGACTCTCGGTACGTCTTCGGATGAACAGAGAATGGATTATATAAGCGGGGAGGAGATGAGATCATTTATCCTTCATTATAATTTCCCTCCCTTTTCTGTAGGCGAGGCAAGATTTCTAAGAGGCCCCGGAAGGAGGGAAATAGGACATGGCGCGCTTGCAAGAAGGGCGTTGCTTCCCGTTATTCCCTCTCAGGAAGAATTTCCCTACACCGTCAGGATTGTTTCCGAAACTCTGTCCTCCAATGGTTCCTCATCCATGGCCACGGTTTGCGGGGGGATTCTTTCCCTGATGGATGCCGGTGTGCCGGTGAGGGATGTTGTCGCCGGTATTGCCATGGGTCTGTTGAAGGAGGGCGAAGCGGTTGTCATCCTTTCCGACATCCTTGGCGATGAAGATCACGCGGGCGATATGGATTTCAAGGTATGCGGCACAAAGAAGGGCATTACCGCCATGCAGATGGATATAAAGATCGATGGGATTACGGAAGATATCCTCAGAAAAGCGCTCCATCAGGCGAGAGAGGGAAGACTTTTTATTATTGAAAAGATGAATGAGACCCTAAGTGCCCCGAAGGAAGATATTTCACCCTATGCCCCGAGGATAACTACTGTAATGGTCAAGCAGGACAGGATAAGGGACGTTATAGGTACCGGAGGAAAGAACATAAGGCAGATTATAAGTGAAACGGGAGTCGATATAAATGTAGAGGATGATGGAACGGTGACCATTGCTTCCAGTGATTCGGAGGCGGCAAGGAAGGCCGTTGAGATGGTCAAGATGCTGACCGAAGAGGCTGAAGTGGGGAAGATTTATCTTGGTACGGTAAGAAAAGTTGTCGATTTTGGAGCCTTTGTGGAGATATTACCCGGTACGGATGGACTGGTGCATATATCGCAACTTGCCAGGGAAAGGGTCAATAAGGTCACGGATGTTCTTAATGAGGGTGACAAGGTGTCGGTTAAGGTTATCGAGATTGACAGGCAGGGGAAAATAAGATTGAGCAGGAAGGAAGCGCTTGAGCGCGATGCGGAATAAAACCGTTCTGGATAATGGTATAAGGGTCATTTCTGAAGAGATCAGCCATGTGAGATCGGTGTCACTAGGGGTTTGGGTCAGGTGCGGTTCTCGCGGTGAAAATGAGGCAATAAACGGGGTGGCCCATTTTATAGAGCATATGCTCTTCAAGGGAACAGAGAGCAGAACCGCCTTTGATATAGCGTCGGAAATAGATTCCGTCGGTGGCATAATGAATGCCTTCACCGGCAAGGAGTTGACTTCTTTTTATATTAAGATACCCGATTACCACCTTCCTATGGCGATTGACCTTCTTGCCGACATATTAAAAAACTCTCTTTTCGATCCTGAGGAGATAGAGAAGGAAAAATCGGTGGTTCTTCAGGAAATTTCTTTGGTGGAGGATACGCCAGATGATTATATCCACGATTTTTTCGAGGAAACCTTCTGGAACGGTCATTCCCTTGGACTTCCCGTTTTGGGAACAAGGAAAACGGTTGCCGGTTTTGAAACGGATGCCCTTGTTAAATTCTTTACTGAAAGATACAGGGGGGGGAATCTGGTGTTGACCGCTGCAGGCAATCTGAAACATGATGTTTTCGTTGATCTTGTCCGGAATGCCTTCGAATCATTGGAGGGGGAGCCCATAAAGGAAGATTCAGCCAAGCCTGTGGTTACGTCGAGGGGTGCTGTAGTTGAAAAAGATCTGGAACAGGAGCATGTCATTATCGGTACCATAGCCCCTTCATCCACAAGCCTCCTGCGATATCCCGCAATGCTTATGAATGTTGTTCTCGGCGGGAGTATGAGTTCGAGACTTTTTCAGGAGATCAGGGAGAAAAGGGGACTTGCTTACTCCATACGTTCTTATCTCGCTCCTTACAGGGATGTGGGTATGCTTGGTATTTATGTGGGTACCGGTGAGGACAAGGTCCGGGAAGTCATAAACTTGATATTTGAAGAGATGAACAGGGTTAAGAGAGATTTCCTGACGGAAAAGGAGCTTCATTCGGCCAAGGAACTGATAAAGGGAAATTTATTACTAAGCATGGAGAGTACCGACAACCGTATGACAAGACTTGCCAGGAATGAAATTCTCTTTGAGCGTGACGTTCCGCTGGAAGAAGTTGTTGCAAATATTGAGGCTGTCAGCAGAGAGGATATCAGAAATCTGGCCGGCGATATCTTCAGCTCCGATACCATTTCCCTGGCGGCCATGGGAAGGGTTTCGGAAGAGGATATTACAAAGGCTTTGGTTAGACCCTAGAACACGGTTCAAATTGGTCATTGTCAGGATAACGCTTGTTTCATTTGTTTGATTGGTTTTGTTGGTTCTAACAAATCGAACTAATAAAACCAATTGAACCAATTCAACCAAAAATGTAGTTTGTAGGTTGAGTTGAGGAACGAAACCCAACAGGTACAGGTTCGGCTATGGCAGGGATAAAAGTATCCATTGAAAGATTGGATGGCAATGAAGATGTTCCCCTTCCCCGCTATATGACCGAAGGTTCGGCAGGGATGGATATCTTTGCGGCGGTGGAGAAGGAAGAGATTATCCTTCCCGGCAAGAGAACGATTGTCCCGACCGGCATCACAATTGCGTTGCCGGAAGGGTACGAAGCACAGATCAGGCCACGAAGCGGACTTGCCATAAAAAATGGAGTCACATTGGTAAATTCTCCCGGCACGATAGATGCCGACTATCGAGGGGAGATCGGGATAATTATGATTAACCATGGTGAAGAGCCATTTATCATAAAGAGGGGTGATCGTATTGCGCAGATGGTCGTCCATCGGGCGTACAGGGTGACATGGGATTTGAGAGATGGTCTGGATGAGAGCTCAAGGGGAGATGGTGGATTCGGGCATACGGGGTGAAAAGAGTTTCAACCTTGAACTCTAAACTCTGAGCCCTAACCAATGAAGGTTGTTGATCGATGAAGAAATATAAGGTCAGTAAAACCTATAAAGAGATAAATGAAAAGATAAGAGCAGGGAAGGCCGTGGTGGTTACGGCCGAAGAGATTATTGATATTGTAGAGAAAAATGGGGAAGTAGAGGCGGCAAGAAAGGTAGATGTTGTAACGACAGGAACTTTCAGTCCCATGTGTTCATCGGGTGCTTTTCTTAACTTTGGTCATACATCTCCGAAGATAAGGGCATCGAAAGTATGGCTCAATGACGTACCGGCTTATGGAGGTCTTGCGGCTGTGGATTGTTATGTCGGTGCGACAGAGGTAGCAGAAGGTGATCCCCTCAACAGTGTTTATCCCGGTGAATTTAATTATGGCGGCGGACACGTCATTGAGGATCTGGTGGCAGGTAATGTGATAAGATTACGGCTGGAGGGTTACGGGACCGATTGTTATCCGGCCAGGAGGCATGAAAAGAATATCACAATCAATGACTTGCGTGACGCCATTCTCTTCAATCCCAGGAATGCCTATCAGAACTACAATTGCGCTGTAAACATGTCCGACAAGACTATTTATACCTATATGGGTGTGCTGAGACCCGGTATGGCTAATGCGAATTACTCCACAGCCGGGCAGTTAAGTCCCCTTTTTAATGATCCCTATTATAAAACTATCGGTATAGGGACAAGGGTGTTTTTGGGGGGCACTCAGGGTTACGTAGCCTGGCATGGAACCCAGCATGACTCTCATGTTCCGAGGGGCGAGAATGGAGTTCCAAGGGAAGGAGCGGGTACCATAGCGGTCATCGGAAGCCTTAAGGAGATGGTTCCTGAGTGGCTTGTCGGGGCAAGTATTCTTGGTTATGGGGTTTCCCTTTATGTGGGGATTGGTATCCCGATCCCGATACTCAACGAAGAAATGGCGCGTTATACGGCTGTCAGGGATGAAGATATTTATACCCAGATTTACGATTACAGCATGGATTATCCGAATGGGGTGGCCAAGAGCCTTGGCGAGGTAAGCTACAAAGAACTGAGAAGCGGTTCGATAGAACTTGACGGGAAGAAAGTAGCTACTGCCCCCTTGTCCAGTTATTATAAGGCAAGAGAGATCGCGAATATCCTGAAAGAGTGGATTGAGACGGGAGAATTTCTTTTGGGTGAACCGCAACAACTCCTTCCATCAAGTTAACAAATTTCATAGACACCTGTTTTTTCTTAGCATTCGGCATGTTATCATGTTGCCCTTTCTTGGGAACCGTAGAATCTTACATTTCGAACCCCTCGACTTATAGTCGAGGGTAGTTCACTGAAAAATATAGTGACCGATTTCACTCCAAAAGTATTAAATACTTCATTGCTTTCATCTCTCAATCTTTCGTAAAAATTCACCTTAATTCATTGCAAGCTGGCAGGAACAGGATAAATGAACCTATTGCTGAAATTCGTTCAGCTATGAAAGCTTAGCTATGGATTGGGAAAACCGCCTTTAGATATAAAAGAAATGGGGTAATTAAATTACATCGAGCATTAAAGTGGTTTTTTCCCATTTCCCATGCAGGATATAAAAAACTCTTTTAATATTGCACAATTGTAATATTTGTAATATAGTCTGCAGGAAAAGACCATTTCGGACATTTCAGATTTCTTAAGCAGGGTGATTTGGGATGAAGGTTGGCAGGTATCTGATAGTTTTTCTTGTACTGATGGGGCTTCTGATTGTATTTGGGGACAAAGGGCTTGTGGACAATTACGTGATGAAAGAGAAATTGGTGTCGCTGAGAAATGCGAATAAGCGGATGATCCATGAAAACAAAGACTTAAAGAAAAAAATAGTGTTACTTAGAAACAATTTGCGGTATATAGAAATGGTGGCAAGAGATGAGATTGGGATGGTGAAGAAAGGGGATATTGTTTATCGATTTGATGATTGAGTTCAGGGAAGTCAAGTTTTTCACATTTGAGACGATATATAACAATAAAGGCAACTACTCAGCCACAAAGTCACCAAGGCACGAAGTGTAAAAATTAATTATATTGTTCCATGGTCTCCTGAAAGTTTTCTTAATCAAATGCCTGCCTGTGCGATGCACGCAGACAGGTCCTTGGTTATCATAAATTATGATATAATTTTAGTGACTTCGTGTCTTGGTGGCTGAATCGTTATCAATAAAAAACTAATAGGTTGCATAAATGTTTGGAATAAAGGATTTGTTTTCAAAGAAACAGGTTGTCGGGCTTGATGTAGGGTCGAGTTCTATAAAACTGGTGGATATACAGGATACACCCAAAGGATTTTTCCTGAACAATTTCTTCCAGATTCCGCTGGAGAAAGGCGTGATAGTGGATGGAGTGTTGAGCAAGCCGGACATACTTTCCCGAAAGATCAAAAAACTTTTCAAGACTTCCGGTTGCAAGATAAAAAAAATAGTCACTTCCCTTCCCGGGCACTCCGTCATTATTAAAAAAGTAAGTTTTTCAGTTATGGAGGAGGAGGAATTACGTGAACTGATAAGCGATGAAGCTGAGAAGTATCTGCCTTTTGATGATGTGGAGGAGGTCAACTTCGACTTTCAGATATTGGGTGAAAGTGATGCCACTCCAAACCAGATGGAGGTCATTCTTGTCGCGGCAAAGAAGGATATTATTTACAGTTACACTGTTGCGATCGAAAATGCCGGGCTCAAGGTGGTCATTATGGATGTGGAGGCCTTTGCCCTGGAAACCATGTATGAAACAAATTATGATTTTGAAGAAGATGACATAGCTGTCCTGGTGAATATCGGGGCAAGTATGACCAATATCAATGTGGTCAAGAATGGGACCTCAATTTTTACGAGAGATTTTCCGATGGGGGGGAATAACATTACGGAAGTTATACAGGAAAAAATGGGTGTAACTTTTGAGGAGGCGGAAGCGGCCAAGCTCGAAGTGGCGAAAATGGGAGAAGGAGCGGATAAGGCCAAACTCGAAGAGGTGGAAGCGGATGAGGTTGAGGAGGGTGGATTTAAGGGGGATTTAATCAGTTGTGCCGAGGCCATTTTCATGGAGATCGAAAGGTCTGTTGATTATTTCAGGTCAACCTACACGGGTGGATATATTAAACAGATACTTATCAGTGGCGGGTGCGCGAAGATTCCGGGGTTGGCCAGCGCCCTTTCTCAAAGATTAAATATAGAAACGGAACTGATCAATCCATTTAAAAATATATCATATAACAAAAAAGCCTTTAATTCTAAGCGGATAGAAGACATTGGTCCCATGGCGGCCATTGGGGTGGGATTGGCCCTGAGGAGGATAGGCGACAAATGATAAGGATAAATCTTCTCCCCTATATGGAAAAGAGGAAAGAGGCGGGCCTGAAGCGCCAGATTATCATTTTATCAACTGCCTTTGTGGTGTTTCTCCTCATTATAGTTTCTCTGCATATATACACTGTCAGGGGCATAGGCAAACTTGAAAAAGAGATTGAAGGGGTGGAGGCGCGGTTAAAGGTCCTGACGAAAATTACGGGAGATATTGAGAAGGTCAAGGAAAACAAGGAAGTACTAAAAAAGAAATTGGCGATTATAGAGAATCTTGAGAAAAGCAGGTTGGATCCGGTTCTCTTTTTGGACGATTTGACAACGAGAGTTCCGGAAGGGCGTATCTGGCTTACGGCTCTTTCCGGCTCGGGGACAGATCTTCGGGTGGAGGGTGTTGCCAGAGATAATACAGCCATTGCGGATTTTATGAAGAACCTGGAATGGTCTCAATATATAAGGTCTGTAGACCTCGTTTCATCCAGACAGACAATCATTTCCGGTGTTAAGTTGAAGGAATTTACCTTATCCTGCACCATGAAGAAGGGATAAAAAATGGCACTTACTCTGGACGATATAAAAAAGATGTCTCCCATGCGCAAGGCGCTGATTATCTGTCTTGTCTTTCTTCTTCTTGGATATTTTTATTATTCCTACTTTTTTCAGGACATGCTTGAAAAGAAAGGAAAGCTTGCAGGGGATTTGTCAGGCCTTCAGCAGGAGATAGCTGAAAAGCAACTTGTGGTGAAAAAGATAGAACAATTTAGAAAAGAGCTGGCTATCCTGGAGGAAAGCCTGCGAGTAGCCCTGACCAGGCTTCCGGAGCAAAAAGAGATACCCGGTCTCCTGGGTTCCGTTTCCGAGGCCGGAAGAAAGGTGGACCTTGAATTTTTACTGTTCGAGCCGATGGAACCTGTTCCGAAGGAATTTTATGCCGAGATACCTGTCAAGATCGAGGTGACCGGCAGTTATCATAATGTCGCGTTCTTTTTTGAGAAGGTGGCGAAGCTTCCCCGCATCATGAATATAACAGATATTTCCATTAAAAGGGGAGGGGAGACAAGAGAGCGGGGTGAAAGCCCCAGTTTGGTCACTTCATGTCTTGTCAAGACTTATATGTTCTTGGAAAAGGTGGACGAGGAGAGTGTGGCTGCTCCCGGCTCCAAATAGAAAATTGATAACAGTTCACAGGGTTCAGTATGAAGATAACAAGTAATCTTTTAAAGTGCGCAATTGTAGTCTTTCTGGTTTTGTCTGTAATTTTGTGGGCTTGTGCGGGATGTTGTGATGCCGGAACCGCATCTTACAAATACAATTCCGTGGGGAAGCCGGATCCTTTTAGGCCCTTCATGGATTTAGAAAAGAAAGACCGGAAACTGAGAGAAGCTGCCCCCAAATCTCCACTTCAGAAGATAAGTATAGATCAGCTAAGGCTTGTCGGTATTGTACGGAGTGGTAAAAAGATGATTGCCATGGTAGAAGATTCAAAGGGGGAACATCGTCACTATGTCCTTCATAGAGGCACTCGTATTGGTATGAATGAGGGCAGGGTGGTGAAGATACTCACCGATCGGGTAATTATTGTGGAAAGGATTAAATATCCCTCCGGGAAGATAATGGAAAAACGTGTAATTTTGAAACTTCGCGCAGAAGAAAATGGGGGAAAATCATGAGAAAAACGAAGTTGTTGATGTCCCTTTCTGTTTTGGTGTGCTTTGTGGTTTTTTTAGGTTGTACCGCCGCCAAAGAGGGACAGCTTCAAACAAAGGCAACAGACGTTGGCGCTCCGGCTGGAGTGAAGTCTCCCGATGCTCAGAAGGTGAACGTGGGGTATATTGAGGATGTGACCTTTGACAGATTGAAGGGAAAGGAGAGGGTCACCCTTTTTGTCTCGAAACTTTCCGATTTTAAAGTGGAAAGAATATCGGAAGAGACACTCATGATTAAACTGGTCGACATGTTTGTGCCGGAGGATTTCAGGAAGAGGCTCGGCTATGATTTATCAAAAACCATAAAATACATCCTGCCGCTTCAGAAGACAATAGAAGGGAAGAAGTGGGCATATTTCGAGATAGCGCTTAAGGAGATGATCCCATACAGCGTTAAGGAAGAGAAGAGAAGAATCATTATTGATTTTGATGTCTCCTCCCTTTCTTATACATCTCCCGTGTCTGTTAAGAAGGTCTCCATGAGGGGGAAGAGTGAAGAAAAGGCGATAACACCCGGTCCGGCTAAAGGTATGCCACAGAAAAAGGAAAAGGTGAAAAAGAAATATACCGGACGGAGGATATCCATCGATTTTCAGGATGCAAGTATCAAAAGTGTCCTGAGATTAATAGCCGAGTGTGGCAGGACCAACATTATTTCCGGTGAAGATGTCAAGGGGAATGTGACCCTGCACATGAAAAATGTCCCTTGGGATCAGGCCCTCGATAGCATCCTGGATATCAATGGTCTTGTCATGAAACAGATGGGCGATGTCATCAGTGTCATGACAGTCGAAAAGATGCAAAAAGATGAGGCTACTCGACAGGCGGGTGAGGAGTCTCGCATAAAGGCTGAGCTGCTCCATAAAGAGGCGGAGCAGAAGCGTCTTGTGGAAACAGGGAAGCTGCGGCAGATCTCCATAGAGGCGAAGATAGTGGAGGCAACGACCTCCTTTTCGAGGAACCTGGGGATTCAGTGGGGCGCTGGTTATCAGGGTAAGTCTTTCGGGATCCTGGGTGGAACTAATCCGTCGACCTCAGGCGTGACATCGCTTCCGACCGGCATAGGGTTGACGACCGAGAGCTTGGCGGTCAATTTTCCGACTGCTGTTGCAGCGCCCTCCGTCGGGATGGTAATTGGAGGAACACAGGCCGTCCTGAATGCCCAACTGTCAGCGCTTGAAACTACGGGGGACGGAAAGATTATCTCGTCTCCCAAGGTGACAACTCTTGATAATGTAAAGGCAACGATAAAGCAGGGAGAGGAGATACCTTATGCCGTATATGATAGTGAGGGGAACAGGACGATAGAGTTCAAGGATGCTGCCTTGCAATTGGGGGTAAAACCCAAAATCACTCCTGATGGCAGGATTTCTATGGAGATTGTTACAACGAATGATTACGCAGATTGGACCAAGACCAACGTAAGCAATGAAAATCCTCCCATAAATACAAGTTCGGTGGAATCGACCATAGTAGTCAAGGATGGGGATACAATTGTGGTGGGGGGAATTTATAAGCTGACCGAAAGCAAAAGCATAAGTGGTGTTCCCGGGCTTTCGAAGATACCGATTCTGGGATGGTTGTTCAAGACCGAGACAAAATCGAAAGAGAAGAGGGAAATCTTGATATTCATCACCCCTAGGCTTATTAAAGATTAAGGGAGTGAAGGTTGATTTTATTCGTAAGGCGTAAAGCGTAAAGCGAGTAATGATTTACTTAGAGAGGTTCGCATAACTGCTTTTCCGGTTATTGCGAGAAGCGAAGTGACTTGTCTGCCGAGGCACAGGCAGGCGTGGCAATCTTTTCGTGGTTATAAGCAATTTGAGATTGCTTCATCCGCAGGCGGTGGATTCGCAATGACAGTGTACGCTATCATTCAACCGGGATATGATGCTTTTACCGTGGTGTATATTCCCCCTCTAACATTGAAATTTCCTGTAACTTCAACTCTTTTAGGTTGAACCTTTTCTACAAAATCGTTGAGTATCCTGTTTACCGCCTCTTCATGAAATATCCCTTTGTCGCGGAAGGAGTTCAAGTAGAATTTCAGTGACTTTAGTTCAATTAACAGCTCGTTCGGTACGTAATTGATTATGATTTCAGCAAAGTCGGGTTGGGAAGTCATCGGGCAGAGACAGGTAAATTCCGGGAATCTTATATGCACTTCATAGTCACGCTCTTTGTATTTATTCTCTATTGCCTCCATAAATCCTCGCTAAATATAATCCGAGAGCTTTGAAAATATGATTCTTCCCCGCATCAGGTGCGGGGTAAACTCTTGCTCAAAGCATTTAACTGAAATTAATTCAGCACAAGTTTCGACACTTTGTAGGGTGGCATTTTATATGCCACCGTTTGCGGTCGGGTATAAAACCCGACCCTACAAGCTTTTTTACCTCTTAACATTGCCCCAGGACCGGTGTCAATCTGTTTTTCTAACGTGCAGGTCGGGGAGGGGCTTCCTTCTTGACATGCCGTGGGCGCTGTGTTAGGTGATTAAAATTATTTAATAATGAAGGATAGAACCATATGGACCTCAGAAACCTCGAAGGCAGAGAAGAATTTCTTTCCAGGGCTGAGGCGTATTTGGAGCAGGGTTTGTGTGACGAGGCCACCGCTTTGGCGCGGGAAAGGCTTGAGCGTTTTCCCGGGGATGTGGATGCGAGGGTCATTATCGGTTCTTCCCTGGCCAGGGCGGGAAAGATGGAGGAGGCCCTTGAGATTTTGAAGGGTGTGGAGGATGATATCCTTAATTGGTCCCGTGCCTTTGAGTACTTGGGGGATATTTACAGGGACAAGGGGCTTACCGAGAAGGCGACGGAAGACTATCAGAAATTTATTTCGCTGAATGTCGCTTCACCGGTTGCTGAAGATGTATCTGCAAAGCTCGATTCCCTGATTACGGATACCGTCCCGGATGAAGAGGGTGGTATCGAAGATGTGTCGCCAGCCTTCCACACAATAACCCTGGCGGAACTTTATATGAAGCAGGGGCATTCCGAGATGGCAAGGGAGGTTCTGAATGAAATTCTCAAAGCGGATGCCGGGAACATCAAGGCAGTGGAGATGTTGAAAGATATCGATGCCATATTAAGTGCTGTCTCTTATACACATCTCCGA
>JADFWA010000126.1 GCA_015222855.1 Pseudomonadota bacterium
CCCTGCACGTGGAGGTTCTAAATCTGTTCCACTGAAAAACATCAAGAAACTTTGTGGTAAGCCCCTCCTGGCCTATGCCATTGAATCCGCTGTACAATCCAAGTCTATAAACAGGCTTATCGTCTCTACTAATCATGATCAGATTGCTAAGGTTACTCGTGAATGTGGCACGGAAGTCATTATGCGCCCGGCCGAGTTGGCAACTGATGAGGCGCCTACTGAATGGGCTTTGCTTCATGCGATAGATGAATTGTAATCTCGGAAAAACCACGAACCTGATATAGTGCTTACGTTGGAGCCAACCTCGCCTTTTCGTACACCGAAACTCATTGATCAGTGTGTTAAAGTTTTCAAGACGACAGACGCTGATTCAGTAATTGGTGTTGTAGAAACTCGTAGTTGTTATGGAAAGATTATAAATGGGAAATTTGAGTTCCTCTTTCCAGGGCAACCGAGGAGGCGACAGAAACGGGATCCGCTATATAAGGAAAGCAGTACGATATACGGGACGAGGGTTGAAACCTTACGGCAAAAGAAATCAGTTTTAGGTGACAGACTGTATCCTTTGATTGTGCCGGAAAGAGAAGCGATCGATATTAACACCCCCTTTGATTTTGAATTTGCAGAAATCTTGATGGAAAAAATATAAAGCTTACCGCAGGAGATCCTTTGTGATGATTGAACCAATAACGATTAAGAACAAATCCATTGGCCCGGGCTGTCCACCCTTCGTTATCGCCGAAGCTTGCATTAACCACGAAGGCGACATCAATATCGCTGAGCAGATGGTCTATATGGCTCATGCGATGGGTGCAGACTGTATTAAGTTCCAGATACATGTGCTGAAGAATGAGATGCTCCGCGATGCCCCACAGTCGGACAATTTTGAGGAGCCTTTGTGGGATACGCTCGATCGGACTAACCTGAGTGTTGATGAACATATCCGGCTGAAAAAGCTTTGTGGACAATTGGGCATATCCTATTTATGCACCCCGTTCAGCAGGGACGGCACGGATATTATTGAGGAGATTGGGGTTGATTTTTATAAGACAGGTTCGGGTGAGTTGACGAATTTGCCTTTGATCGAATATATTGCTAAAAAGGAAAAGCCCATGATCGTTTCCACAGGCATGTGCCTTTTTGAAGAAGTTAAGGAAACGGTAGATCTGATCAAAAGTATCGGGACTCCACTTATATTAACCCATTGTGTGTCTGCCTATCCGACACCCTATGAGATAGTGAACCTGGGAATGATACAAAAATATAAGGAAGTTTTCCAGATTCCTGTCGGACTTTCAGACCATTCTCGTGGGATATACACCGCCTTAGGGGCAGTTGGGTTAGGTGCTTGTGTATTAGAAAAACATTTTACTTTAGACAAAATGCAAAAAGGGCCAGATCATGCTTCATCTATTGAACCCTATGAATTGGGCGAGTTGGTGAAAGGGGCAAGGGCAATATCCCAGGCACTTGGTGCTGAGAGAAAAGTTTTCTCTGAGGAAAAGCAAATTGTTACTTGGGCAAGAGAAAGTGTGGTTTCTGAGGTGCCAATACCTGTCGGTACAAAGATTACTTCTGAGATGGTTTGGGTAAAACGACCTGGTCCTGGGCCAGATGTAGTTCCGGCCAAAGACCTGTCCAAGATAGTCGGCAAGGTGGCCAAAGCAGATATCCCTAAAGATGTTCAGATAAAATGGAGTTACATAGAAGAATGAAAAGGAAAATAGCGGTTATTGCTTCTTCTCGCGCTACGTATGGCTACAAACAGAAACTTATTGGCTTAATTCAAGAGTCTCCGAAATTAGACCTCCAGCTGATTGTAACCGGGATGCATCTTCTGAAAGAACATGGCCTTTCAATTCGAGAAATAGAGGCGGACGGGTATCCCATTGCTGCTAAGGTAGATATGATGGTGGGGGGTAATACCCCTTCAGCTTGGGCCAAGTCTATTGGTGTTGAAATTCAGGGTTTGGCTCAGGTATTCAGTATGCTTAATCCGGATCTTGTGCTGGTTACAGGAGATCGGGCGGAGATGTTTGCTGCCGCGGCAACCGCTGCCTATATGAATATTCCAGTTGCCCATATACAAGCAGGTGATGTCTCGGGTCACATAGACGGGTCCGCCCGGCATGCCATTACCAAACTAAGCCATATTCATTTCCCTTCGTGTGAAGATTCGGCAAAAAGGGTGGAACGCCTTGGTGAAGAACCGTGGCGTATTTTTAATGTA
>JADFWA010000127.1 GCA_015222855.1 Pseudomonadota bacterium
AGATCATCCTTTGTATCTTTTGCGATTCCTATGTGAAGAGGAATCCCGCCGCATTCTGTGACCTGAGCCGCAATCGAATAGCTGTTACTGCTTATGATCTTTCCCGGTGACAAAGCTCCGTCGATATCGGTAAGCTCATCTCCAGTGGCAAGAACGGCAACCAGCGGTTTCTGATAGACATATACAGAGGAGCGTCCAAGAGAAGCCAGCATGCCTGTTTCTGCCGGTCTTATGACCTTTCCCCGGGGAAGAACCAGGGCACCTTTCTTAACATCCTCACCCGCAAACCTTACGTCCTGTCCGGCTACGGCTTCAACAAATATCTTTACCCTGTTATCGTCTTGTTCCGTATCCTCCACTCTTACAACCGCATTAGCCCCTTCGGGAATGGGGGCACCCGTCATGATTCTGGCCGTTTCCGCGAAACCGACAATCTTCTGCGGGAGATATCCGGCCGGAATATCCTCAATGACATCGAAGATAATGGGGGTTTCTCCGGAGGCGCCCATTGTATCTTCCGAGTTCAAGGCGTAGCCGTCCATGGCCGAGTTGTCATTCGGGGGGATATCCCGATCGGCGTATATGTCTTCACCCAGGACTCTTCCAAGAGTGTCCAATATATTAACCTTCTCCAGACCGAGGGGAGATATGGAACCG
Source organism: Pseudomonadota bacterium (assembly GCA_015222855.1). Classification (GTDB taxonomy): domain Bacteria; phylum Desulfobacterota; class Syntrophia; order Syntrophales; family JADFWA01; genus JADFWA01. The sequence continues at coordinate 658 of JADFWA010000127.1, forward strand.
AGTACCCGCCTGAGTGCCTCTTCGACTGTTACCATGGTATATAATCCTTCCTAAGTATTCCGCGCTCAAATGATTATTGTAACCCTGCTCCGCTCATCATCGATTTGCGAGGAAACGCTATCCTAAAACCTTTTTCTTGTCAACACGGAACGAGGGAGTTTCCCCTTGAATAAATTTAGTCAATGTTATAGGTAAGCTGTCAGCAATACTTTTAAAGTAGGGTGGCATTTAATATGCCACCGTTTGCGGTCGGGTGTAAAACCCGACCCTACGTACAGAGGTGGTAAAAGCAATGGAATACCTTGAATTGCAGAAAAAGATCAGGAAGTTGCTGAAAGAGAGAAATGCCGTTCTTTTAGCCCATTATTATCAAAGGGACGAGATTCAGGAGATAGCGGATATTCAGGGTGATTCCCTTGCCTTGAGCATTGAGGCGGCCAGGACGGATGCCGACATCATTGTCTTTGCAGGGGTTCTCTTTATGGCGGAGAGTGCCTCCATCATATCTCCCGACAAGACCGTACTTATCCCAAGGCTGGATGCGGGATGTTCTCTTGCTGATATGATTACCGTTTCACAGTTGAAAAGGGCGAGGGAGGAAAATCCGGATGCCAGTGTGGTTACCTATGTAAATTCGTCCGCCGAGATCAAGGCCGAAAGCGATATATGCTGTACCTCTGCCAATGCCCTGCGGGTGGTTAATTCACTTAAGGATGCAAAGAAAGTCCTTATGGTTCCAGATGGAAATCTTGCCCGCTACACTTCCAGATTTACCGACAAGGAGATCATTCCATGGGATGGCTACTGTTCGGTTCACCATTTTGTGACGCCTGAGGAGATAAGGCGTATGAAGGACAAATATCCCCGGGCCAAATTTGCCGCCCATCCCGAGTGCGCTCCCCAGGTGCTTGACATGGCGGATTTTGTCGGGAGTACCTCAGGTATTATCAGATTTGCGAGAGAAACGGATGCGGAGGAGATCATTGTCGGTACAGAGATAGGGATTATGTATCAGTTGAAAAAGGACAATCCGGAAAAGAGGTTTATCTCTGCCTCGGATAACCTCATCTGCCATACGATGAAGTATATTACGCTGGAAGATATTTTGAACTCACTCGTAGAGATGAAACATGTGATCAAGGTGCCCGAAGAGGTGAGGATCCCGGCCAAGAAGGCCCTCGACAGGATGTTGGATGTTAAAGGTTAAGGGTTAAAGGCTAAAGGCTAAAGGCGAAAGGTTGAAGGGTTTTCCTTTTGCCATTAGCCTTTTGCTCTTAGCCCATAATAGGAGATAGACTGTTTTTAAGTGAGAAAGATTGTAGAGGAAAGGAAATTTCTGACTGATCCCGCCTTAAATGCCGTTATTGAGAGGCTCAGTCGGGGAGAAGAAAAATTAAAGATCAGCGGCCTTTACGGTTCGGCAAAGTCCTTCCTTTTTTCAATCCTCTTTAGAACCATAAATAAACCCCTGATTGTAATCACTCCTACCGTAGAGGATGCGAAGGGCATATACCGGGATGTTTCCTTCTTCCTTGCCGCCGGTGAAGTCGTTTTTTTGCCTCCATGGGAAATGATGTCGACCGACGCGTTTTCTTACCAGGGGGATGTGGAGTCGGAAAGGATTGACGCCCTTTTCGAGCTGAATTCGGGCAAGTCCGCTGTATTTGTTATTCCGCTTCCCGCCCTTCTGCAAAGGATTATCCCCAAAAGTATTCTCGAGGATTATATTGAAACAATCGGGATCGGTGATACCCTGGATAGGGATGATTTTACCAGGAAGCTGGATGAGGGGGGTTACAGGAGAGTGTCCCTTGTGGAAGAGGAGGGGGAGTTTAGCGTAAGAGGCCATGTGATTGACATTTTCCCTCCGGCTTCTCCGGCGCCCTTCAGGATGGTCTTTATTGGAGATGAACTGGAGTCGATCAGAGAGTTTGACGCGGCCTCGCAGAGGTCAAAAAAAGAGATCGATGAGTTTGTTCTCACCCCGGCGAGAGAGATTATTCTGTCAGAGGATATGCGGCAGCAGGCTGTGAAAAACCTGAAGATCAGGGCGGGTGATCTTGGCATATCTCCGGCCATGCGCAGTCGCATCGCCGGGATGATAAAGGGTGATCTTGGTTCTTCGATCAGCCCGTTGTTTCTCCCTCTGATCTATAATGGTCTTGATACTGTCCTTGATTATGTTTCCGGGAACAGCGTTGTGATCTTTGACAATTTTATCGCCATGGAACGGGCTGAGGAGGAGATTGCAAACGGTATAGACCGGTTTTTACTCAAGGCTGAAACGGAGAATAAGTTCTATCCGGAAAGAGAATCTTTTTATATAGCGATGGCGGATCTGCTTCAGCGCTTCAATGATTTTCAGAAGATATATGTTGAGGGGATTGAAATCGGCATTGATGATGAAGAAAGTAGCGCTACGGTCAGATTCAATACTGAAACAGGTTCAATTGATGGACCGGGGCGTGAGACGGATGGGTCCGGCCGGGAGGATGGCCTTCTTGCCCCGCTTGTGGAAAGAATCAGGGGGTGGATGGATGGCGGAAGCCTGGTGTCCTTCCTGTGTGGCGGGGAAGAAGGGATTCAGAGGATGTCCCACCTGCTTGCCGAATATTCCCTTCCCGTCAGCCGGTCAAGTATCCCGCTTTTATCTGAGCTTGCCGGTTATGACGGCGGGGGGAGGCTGGTCTTAAGTGAAGGTAAGATAACCGGTGGATTTCATTTCCCCGGTTTCAGGCTGGTTATTATCAGTGAAGAGGAGATTTTTGGTAAAAAGGTAAAAAAGAGAAGGGCAAGACCGGCCAGAGAGGGATATTTTCTTAAATCATTCGGAGAGTTGAAGGAGGGGGACTCTGTCGTTCACACCGATCACGGCATAGGTAGATACCTGGGGCTTGAAAAATTATCGGTAGAGAAGATCGAGAATGATTTCCTCCTTATTGAATATCTTGGGGGTGATAGGCTGTATATTCCTGTTGACCGTCTGGACCGGATTCAGAGATATATCGGCCCGGATGGCTATGTCCCGAAGCTTGACAAACTGGGTGGTTCTTCCTGGGATACGGTCAAGAAGAGGGTGAAGAAGTCTGTGCGGGAGATTGCGGAAGAGCTTGTCTCTATCTATGCCGCCAGGGAAGTGATGGAGGGGTATTCATTTTCTCCCACCGGCAAATATTATGATGAATTTTCCTCATCTTTTGAGTATGAAGAGACCCCCGATCAGGCACGTGCTATCGAGGATATCAACCTTGATATGAATGATCCCATGCCGATGGACAGGTTGATATGTGGAGATGCCGGATTCGGCAAGACCGAGGTGGCGGTGAGGGCATCTTTCAGGGCCGCAATGGATGGAAAACAGACGGCGGTTCTGGTTCCCACAACCATCCTGTCAGAGCAGCATTACCAGACATTTGTAAGGAGACTTGAAAAGTATCCCATCCGTGTCGAGGTCTTAAACCGGTTCAAGACCAAGGCTCAGCAGAAGGAGATCGTGGAGGCGATAAACAAGGGGTTGGTGGATATTGTAATCGGTACCCACCGGATTTTGCAGAAGGATGTTGTTTTTAAAAATCTGGGGCTTGTTATTATTGATGAAGAACATCGTTTCGGAGTAAGTCACAAGGAGAAGCTGAAGAAGTTGCGTACCCTTGTTGATGTTCTGACACTGACGGCAACCCCGATACCGAGGACGCTGCATCTGTCACTTGTCGGGATAAGGGATTTATCCATTATCAATACGCCTCCCGAGGACCGGCTTTCCATCAAGACGTACATTTTGGAATTTGATGAAGATACGATAAGAGACGCCATCGTGCGGGAGATTGAAAGAGGGGGGCAGGTGTTCTTCCTCCATGACAGGGTGCACTCGATATACACCATGGCGCGATTTGTGGAAAGGCTGGTTCCCGGGGCCAGGGTCGGTGTGGCTCATGGTCAGATGAAAAGCAGGGAACTTGAGGATGTCATGGTGAAGTACCTCCGGCAGGATTACAATGTCCTCGTTTGTACCACGATCATCGGATCGGGAATTGACATTCCGACGGCAAATACAATAATTATGAATCGTGCGGACAGGTTTGGGCTTTCACAATTGTATCAATTCAGGGGAAGAGTGGGGAGGTCGAAGGAGGAGGCCTATGCTTATCTTTTGTTTCCCCAGGGAGCAATGCTTAGCCGTGATGCCGTAAAGAGGTTTCAGGTGATCAAAGAGTTTTCGGAGCCCGGTTCGGGTTTCAGAATTGCCTCACACGATCTGGAAATAAGAGGGGCTGGAAGTCTTCTGGGGGCATCGCAGACGGGTCATGTCTCCGCTGTGGGTTATGAGCTTTATACGGAGCTTATGGAAAGAACCATCAAGGAGCTCAGGGGGGAGAAGATGGTCGAAGAGGAGATAAAGCCGGAGATTCACCTCGGGCTGCCGGCCTTTATCCCGGATGACTATATTACCGATATGCACAGGAGGCTCGTAACCTATAAAAGGGTATCCATGGCTGCAACGGATGAGGACCTGACTGAGATCAGGGAAGAACTTGTTGATTGTTATGGGTTCATCGCCCCCCAGGTGGAGAATCTTCTGAAGGTTATCAGTGTCAGAAACCTGTTGAAGGGTATTTGGGGTAAAAAGATGGAGTATGACGGGAAGAACATCTTCATCACTTTCCATAAGGATAGTCCAATTGAACCGGGAAAGATAATCGAGCTTTCCCGCAAAAAAATAAAAGGGTTGAGGTTTACACCCGATTTCAAGCTCCATGTCCCGATGCCGGGTCTTGATGGTGATGAGATATTGAGACAGGCAAAGGGTTTACTGGGGGAGTTGAACAATTGATTTAGGAGTTAAGATGTATAAAGACACGTCGCATAGCATCTGGCAAATTTTCTGTTTTTGCGTTATTGTTCTTATTATATTATCCGGCTGCCAGGGTGCGGATAACACCGCCGGGGAATATATCGCGACCGTTGACGGCGCAAAAATTTACCTCAGTGATTTTAACAAGAGATTCAAGAGCGAGCTGGATATCATGGGTGACAGCCTGTCCCTGAAAGAGGCGGAGGTTGATTGGCTCAAAGAGGAGATATTGAATAAACTCATTGATGAGAAGATTATACTGCTTCGTGCCGAAAAACTTTCCCTCTCTGTTGGTGATGAAGAGTTGAACCGGAAGATCGAGGAGATAAAAAAGGATTATCCCGATGGCAGTTTTGATGAGATGTTTGCGGGAAAGGGAATGGATTATAATATCTGGAGGGAGGAGCTGAGAAAAGGGGTAACTCTGAAAAAGCTGGTTGATCATGATGTAAATGCTAACATTACGGTCACAGAGGATGAGGCTTTTGCATATTATAATGATCATTCTGAGGAGTATATCTCGGGGGAACGGGTTCATGTCGTCCAGATTGTTGTTCAGGATCGGAAAGCAGCAGAGGGAATCCTGAGAAGATTGAAGAATGGAGAGGACTTTGGTAAGGTTGCGAAGGAGGTTTCCACCGGTCCCGAGGGTGTCAGGGGAGGAGACCTTGGTGTTTTCGGTCGGGGGGTGATGCCGGAATCCTTTGATGAGGTTGTGTTTTCTCTGACCCCCGGAAAAATTAGCAAGGTGGTAAAGACACCTTACGGCTATCATATTTTCAAGGTTCTGAAGAGAAAGAAAGGGAAAAAGATAGGTTTCTCCGAAGTGAAGGAGAGAATTGTTTCCAAACTGAGAAGAGAAAAGGAAGAGCATGAATATGTGGAGTGGGTGAGGAGGTTAAGGTCGGAGGCGGTGATAAAGGTTAACAGGGACCTCCTTCGGGAGGTCGAGGTGGTAAAAAAACAGGCAAAGGATGAAAGGTGAAGGGTAAAAGGCGGTGGAATTATGTTAAGTTATAAAAAAAGACATTTCCCCTTACCTTTTGCCTTTAACCTTTAACCTGATTTTCCTGTTTATCCGGGTTAGTTACTTAAAACTTTTTTTATTGGTAGGTGTCTATGAAAACATTGAAAATATCCATATTTGTCTGTCTTGTGGCGGTGTTTCTGTCGGTTTCGCTGAATGCCAGAGTTACGGACAGGATCGTTGCCATCGTGAATGATGAAGTTATAACACTTTCCGAACTGAACAGCGCCTTTGAACCCCATTTGAAAAAGATAGAAAAAACTTACAAAGGGGATAACAAGGAAAAGGTTATTGCAGAGACCGGGCGGGCGATGTTGAATAAGATGGTTGATGATATCCTGGTAAGGCAGGAGGCGAAAAAGCTGGGGATTGTCGTGAAAGAGGAAGACGTGATGGAGACTATCGGGGATATGTTCGCCAGAAGAAATATCAGTATGGAAGACTTTATGAAGATTCTCGCCAGGGAGGGGAGCAGTTTCGAGGCGTACAAGAGAGATGTTAAGGAACACCTGATGAAGGTCAGGCTGGTAGGGAGAAATATAAAATCCAAAGTTTCCGTTACCGATGAGGAGATCGGGGATTATTATAGCAGGCACAGGGAAGATTATGAGGGTGAGGAAGCGGTCAGGATAAAGCAGATACTTATTATTATCCCGAGGGATTGCGGTAAAAAAAAGAAGCTAAAACTTAAAGCGGAAGCCGGGATGATACACAAGAGATTGAAAAAAGGTGAATCCTTTGAGATGCTGGCGAGCGAATATTCCCAGGGGCCGGCTGCAAAGATTGGCGGTGACCTCGGTTTTGTCGAAAAAGGGATGATGTTTCCAGAGGTGGACGAGGCTGCCTTCAGCCTGGAAAATGGTGAGATAAGTGACGTTATCGAATCCCGGGTAGGTTTTCATATTCTCAAGGTCATAGACAGAAAAGGTGCAGGTATAAAGTCGCTCGAATCGGTTCGTGAGGAGATCACAGATATAATAGGCAGGGTGAAGATTGAGAAGAAGTTTTATGAGTGGATTGAGGAACTGAGGAAGAAATCCTACGTAGAGACAAGGCTGTAATGTTTGAAGAAGGTGAAAGGTAAAGGGCTAAAGGCTAAAGGCAAAGGGAAAGATTGTAGATTGTAGGTTGGTTTGAGGAACGAAACCCAACACTTATCTTAAAATTGACATAATTTCGCCACCTTTAACCCCTGACCCTTAACCTTTTACCCGCCCGAAGGGTGCTAAGTCCATGGATTATATAAAAATAAGGGGTGCACAGCAGCACAACCTGAAAAATATAAATATTGACATTCCGAGAGATAAGCTTGTCGTAATAACCGGTGTCAGCGGTTCCGGCAAATCGTCCCTGGCCTTCGATACAATCTATGCCGAAGGACAGAGA
>JADFWA010000128.1 GCA_015222855.1 Pseudomonadota bacterium
CTGTAATATCTGCAATTCAGATTCTTCATTCGCGGCTGTTCTGCTGACATTCTTTTTCCTTTTTCTTTTCGGCAAGTCTCGTTTTTCTCCTTGCCATTGCCTCACGATTTCGTCGCTTCTGTTCCCTGGTTTCCAGAATAAGGGGAGGCAATGGCATGGGTTTGCCGTTTTTGTCGAGGGCCACAAAGGTAAGGTAGGCAGAGGCTGTATGCCGGATATTGCCGGTAATCAGATTTTCAGATTCAACTCGAACACCAATTTCCATTGAAGTTTTTCCGACCAGATTCAGGCTGGCCCTGAGTGTCAGAAGGTTTCCAACGTATACGGGATGATGAAAATCCAACCTGTCGATGGAGGCAGTAACAACATTAAGTCGCGCATGTTTTGCTCCAACCACACCCGCGGTAGTGTCAATAAGTTTCATAATGACACCACCGTGAACATTTCCAGCCGGATTTGCATCCTGGGGGTTCATTTGCTGTGCCAGGGTGACACTACTTCCACTAACTTTTTTCACTTCCATTTTTTACTCCACGGTTAAATCTCAATAAAATCATTATATTTAATCCGCAGATTTCGCAGATTACACGGATTACTCTAATCACTTGAAGTGCGATGCGAAAGCTGCTGGGTTTAATTCCCCGCAATTTGCTGCGATAGAAAAGATAAAACACTCATTTTGATACCCCGTGGCTTGCCGCGGGGTAGTTCATTTGCAATTATATATCAAAAAGGTTCTCGTGGACAGTCGAGGGAATCTTGCCTTACAATCTCCTCTCAATGAGATAATCGGAGATGGCTAAAAGAGCTGTCTTCGGCTCGGAGTCTTCAAAAGATTCAAGAAGTGCTTTCCCCTCGTCAATATATGTCTTTGCTTTATTGAGGGAATAATCTATGCCCTTGTATTTGTCGATGAGGGAGATAATCTTTCCGATATCTTCCCTGCCGGGTTCTTCGCTCTTTACGATTTGTATAATCAAGTCCTTTTCTTCAGGGGAACATTTTTTGAGTGTGCGGATTAGAGGAAGCGTAATCTTCCCCTCTTTGAGATCCATGCCTATGGCTTTTCCGAATTCATCCTCCACGGCGACATAATCAAGAGTATCGTCTGTTATCTGGAAGGCCATGCCGAGCCTCATGCCGAACCTGGTCAATGCTTCGACCTTTGCTTCCGGCGCATCCGCCAGAATGCCCCCAACGGCGCAGGCCGCGGAGATCAGTACGGCGGTTTTCTTTTCCACTACAGACAGGTAGTCCTTCTCGGAGATATCTATATCGCCACACCTCATCAACTGCAGGACCTCGCCCTCGGCCATTGTGTTTGTGGTGGCGGAAAGGAGCTTTACTATGGAAAAATTTCCGTGATCGGTCATCAGCTTGAAAGATTTCGAATAGAGAAAATCCCCCACAAGAACACTGGCGGAGTTTCCCCAGACGTGATTGGCCGAGGCCTTGCCCCGTCTTGTCTCTGCATGGTCTACAACGTCATCGTGAAGGAGCGATGCCGTATGGATGAACTCAATAACAGCAGAGAGGGGGTAATGTTTTTCCCCTTTATATCCGCAGAGATCTGAGGCGATCAGGAGTAAAAGGGGTCTGAACCTCTTCCCTCCGCTGCTTATCAGGTAGTTGGAGACTTCGGGGATGAGGAGTATCTCGGAGTGTAGATACTTCTCCATATGTTCTTCCACACTCTTCAGATTATTTGCATAGTGATTCAGGACATCCTGTAGTTGCATGATATTTAACCTTTCGTTTATGGGAAATTCTCCCTCACCCTAACCTTCTCCCACCACGTGCAGCGCAGGCGCTTGCGCCGCGTGAGGGAGAGGGAGATGAGGACAGGATTTTTGTATTTATCATATCTGACAATCTCATGAAAAGTCAAATTTCCCATTCTCCCTTTACTGAAGGGTAAAATCCCCCCTAACCCCCTTTAATAAAAGGGGGGGGCTTTTTGAATCTACGTCCCCTCATCCACCTCTTCGGCGAAGAGATCATAGACATCGGCTGAAGTAATCCTGCAGGTTATGATATCACCGATTGCCGCGTCACTTGCCTTTACATATGTAATTCCGTCTATATCCAGCGCCTGATCCCGCGTCCTTCCGACAAGGGGAAACTCCGGGTTATCATACTCTTCCTCTATCAGTACTTCCTGCAGGCTGCCTATTCGGGATCGGTTTATTTCATGGGAAATTATCGACTGTTCTTCCATCAGGGTGTTTCTTCTCCGCTCCTTTTCCTTTTCAGGGACGTGAGATGGGAAGCCGGCTGCAGCCGTCCCCTCCTCCCTGGAATACCTGAACGCACCGAGGTTTTCGAACCTTGTTTCCTTTATGAAACTCAAGAGCCTGTCAAATTTTTCGGGGGTTTCCCCCGGAAATCCAACAATCAGAGACGTCCTCAAGGCCACACCCGGAATAATCTCCCTTGCCTGAACTATGGTGTTTCTGATGGGGGCGCTTCCTTCTTTTCTGTTCATCGCCTTCAGGATATCATCATCGATATGCTGTATGGGAATATCAATATAGTTACATATCTTCTCTTCTTCGGAGATGGTCTGGAGAATTTCCTTCGTGAGATATGCCGGATATGTGTAGAGGAGCCTGATCCACCTGATCCCGTCTACGGATGTCAACTCTTTCAGCAAGATACTCAGTGTGGGTTTCCCTTTTAAATCGCTGCCGTAGGAGGTCGTATCCTGGGCGGTGATGATTATCTCTTTTACGCCTCCACTTGCGAGTATCTCGGCCTCTCTCAGTATGTCATCCACATCCCTGCTTCTGAATTTGCCACGAACGGTTGGTATCACGCAGTAGGAACAGTGATTTGAGCATCCCTCGGCAATCTTCAGGTAGGCGCTGTAAAATGGGGTGGATAATAGACGGGGGAAGGTGGAATCCATGAGAAAGGTGGGTTCCCCTATACAGGATCTACGACCGGCAGATACCTCGTTCTCCATATTGCTGATGAGGTCGGCAATTCTCGGGATTTCACCGGTTCCAAGAAAAAGGTCGACCTCGGGCATCTCCCTTTCCAGTGTGATTCCATACATCTGGGGAAGACAGCCCGTAACAACCAGGTGCTCGCATTTTCCGTGCTTCTTCCACTCGGCCATGCGGAGGATTTCGTCGATGGATTCCTCTTTTGCGGGGAGGATGAAGGTGCAGGTATTGATAATGATGATATCGGCCTCTTCCGCGTGGGGGGTGATGCCGAAGCCGTTTCCTGTCAGGATGGAGGCCATTACCTCGGAGTCGATCATGTTTTTGGGACATCCGAGGCTTATGAGGTGTATATTTTTATTTTTCATTTCAACGGGGCAGTTTCCCGACCAGTACCTTTCTCGGTTTGGCGCCGTCCGAAGGCCCGACGACACCCTCTGCCTCCATTTTTTCAATAATGCGGGCAGCCCTGTTGTATCCTATCTTCATGTATCGCTGTACCAGAGAGATGGAGGCCTGCCCAAGATCGGCAACCAGCGCAACCGCTTCATCATATTTCTCGTCAAATTCTTCGTCCGTCTTTTCATCTTTCAATGACACAGGCTGGTATGTCAATATCGATTCGTCATAAGACGGCCTCCCCTGTTTCCTTATAAAACCGACTACTTCGTTAATCTCTTTATCGGACACAAAGGCGCCGTGGATTCGCTCGAGTTTCGATGTGCCGGGCGGCATAAAAAGCATATCTCCCGCTCCGAGAAGATGTTCCGCGCCGAGCTGGTCGAGTATCGTCCTCGAATCCACTTTCGATGAGACCTGGAAGGAGATGCGTGTAGAAAAGTTCGCCTTGATGACCCCTGTAATAACGTCGACCGATGGCCTCTGTGTTGCCAGGATAAGATGAATGCCCGCGGCTCTGGCCATCTGTGCCAGACGGGTAAGAGATTCCTCCACATCCCTTTGAGCTACCATCATCAGGTCGGCAAGCTCGTCGATTACAATGACGATATAGGGGAGCTTGATATGAGTTTTCTCGTTCCCTTTTCCCTGATCACTATCTTCAATCGGGTTGGAGACGGAGGCATAGGAGATAGTGTTATCTTCACCGCCGGTTTTCTGTTTTTCCAGACTGAGGGCGAGGTCTTTTTCGACCACCCTGTTGTATTTCGCAATGTTTTTGACACCGAGCTCTCCGATCAGCTTATATCTCCGCTCCATCTCTTCAACGGCCCACCTGAGCACCGTTGAGGCCTTTTTGGGATCAACCACCACCGGGTGGATAAGGTGCGGTATACCTTCATACCCGGCCAGCTCCAGTCTTTTGGGGTCTATCATGAGGAATTTTACCTCATCCGGTGTTGCCTTGAAGAGTATGCTGCAGATCGCCGCATTGAGGAAGACGCTTTTCCCGGAACCGGTGGTGCCGGCGATAAGAAGGTGCGGCATCCTGACAAGGTCTGTTACCACGGGATTTCCGACGATGTCCTCTCCCAGGGCGATGGGAAGTTTGTACTTTGATTCAAAAAATACTTCATTGTCAAGGACATCTTTCAGGTGTACCGGCTCTCTCTCATGATTCGGTATCTCGATGCCGATTACCGCCTTCCCCGGTACGGGCGCGATTATCCTTACACTGGGTGATTTAAGGGCCAGAGCAAGGTCGTCGGAGAGGTTGGTTATCCTGTTTATCTTTACGCCTGGCGCCGGTTCGAGTTCATACATGGTGATTACGGGGCCCGGTTTTACCTCCACCACCTTCGCGTTGACGCCGAAATCGGAGAGCTTCTTTTCCAGTATCCTGGAGTTCATAATGAGGCTTTCCTTTTGAATCCTCATGTCCTTACACTTCACATCGGCAAGCAATTCCAGTGAAGGCAGTTGGAAAGCGCCTTCCGGTTTGAGGAATTCAAATGAGGCCTGTTCCAGCCTTTTTCTGCGTGCCCTTTCCGCGGGCGTTGGAGTTGCGTCTGAAATAACCGGAGCGGCTTCCGCTTTTCTTTCCCTTTTTTCACTGGACAGTTTCTTTTGCCTTTTCCCCCTTTCAATCTTGATTACAAGAAGTGTCTTTAACCAGATAAATGCCCTGGTTACGCCCTTTGCCAGGGCTATCAGTGACAGATTTATCGTAATCATGAGGGATATAATGAGGACAAGAAAAAGGAGTATATATGTCCCGACGTGGTTCAGGTATGTACTCAGGAATTTTGAAGAAAATGCACCCAAAAGTCCACCCGAAGCGATTTTTGTCCCGAACAGGAAAATCGCGGGGTACTTCATCGCGACCAGCGCGGATGTGGAAAATATAAGACCGGCAAAACCGGCAATGACCACGGGTCCGGGTTTGAAGGTTTTGTTCAGGAAAAATCGAAATGAGGTTACGATAAGAAGGATCGGCAGCCAGAAGGCGCCTATCCCCAGAAATTTCATGAGACTGTCGGAGGTGTAAGATCCCACGGAACCGCAGAGATTGTGAATCTTCGCCTTGCCCGTTACATAGTGTGTAAAGGATGGATCATTCGGGCTGTAGGAGACAATGCACAACAGGAAGAAGATGGCAAGGGCGAGGAATATCACCCCGAAAACTTCCCTTCCCCTTTTTGGTTCCTGCTTTTTTTCTTTCATGGAAAAACCTTCAATCTGAGACCTTTGAAAAATACTCAATTTCGTTCGAGTTCAAGGAAGGCAAAAATTTTAACCGCAGGAATACATTGAGTATTTTGAGGATTAAAGTTTGAGCCTGACGCCGAAATCGGGCGAAAGGGGGTGTTTTGCAAAG
>JADFWA010000129.1 GCA_015222855.1 Pseudomonadota bacterium
GGCTTGGCCCATATCAGCTTTCCTCCGCCTCTTCCCTCAGTTCCCGGCGAGAGACCTTTCCCACGTCTGTTTTGGGAAGCTCTCCCCGGAATTCGATTATATTGGGGACCTTGTAGTGAGCCAGATTTTCACGGCAGAATTCGGTAATCTCTTCTTCAGAGATCTTGCCCCTGGCTTCACTCTGTAAAACCACGTAGGCCTTTATCAACTGGCCTACCTTGGGATCCGGAACCCCGACCACCCCAGCGGCCTTTATCTGAGGATGTTCAAAGAGGACTTCCTCTACATGCCTGGCAAAGACCGAATAGCCTTTGTACTTAATCAGATCCCGTTTGCGGTCAGAGAAGTAGAAATAGCCCTCTTCATCCATACTGACCAAATCTCCGGTGCGCAGCCACTTTTCCCCATCAATTTCAATGATGGCCTCCTGGGTTTCCTCCGGTCTTTTCCAATATCCCTGCATAATGTTGGGGCCACTCAGAATCAACTCACCCACCTCTCCAGGGGGAAGGAATTCTGTGCTCTCATGATGGACTATTGCAGCCTTAACATTCGGAATGGGAACCCCGAAGGAGCCGGCCTTTGGTCTATTAAAGGGGTTTCCATGACTGAGAGAAGTGGTCTCGGTCAGACCATAACCTTCCAATATTTTGGCCCCCGTTCGTCTTTCCCATTCGTCAATAGTGGATTTGTGGAGTGTGTCAGCCCCACAAGCGATCATCTTGAGTCGCTTCCAGTTCACGCGGTCTGTTTTTTCATACTCCTTGAGGTATTCAAACAGGGTGGGGACTCCGTAAAAGGCAGAGGCCTGATAGCGTTCCATGGCCGAGAGGATATCATCCATATCCGGTGTGGTGAAAAGAACAAGGGTGGAGCCCTGAACCAGGCCATTGAGCATCACCACAACCTGCCCATAAATATGAAAAAAGGGCAGGAAGGCAATGACCATCTCTCGTCCCTCCTCAAAAAGGGGCCAGAAGGCAATGGCCTGTTCCCGTAATGCAGACATATTGTAGTGAGTAAGGATAGCTGCCTTGGGGAGTCCGGTAGTCCCCCCTGTATAGGGAAGGATTGCAATATCTTTCTTAGGCTCAAGCTCTATATGGGGAGGCTGCGGTGGATAGTTCTTGATCAGGCTCTGGAATTGAAGCAGCCCCGCCTCTTCCATAAAGGTGGGCGTCGGTACGTGTATTTCCCGGTAGACCTTTCCCAGGGCGCTTTTCCCCAGCAGCTTTTTAAGCATAGGGAGGTATTCCGCGATATTGGTCAGGATCACATTCTTGAGATCAATACCGGTCTTCTCCACATTATCGTAGAGGATATCTTGGCAGATGATCGTCTCGGCGCCACTGTCCTCAAGCTGATGCTTGACCTCCTTGCTCGTATAAACAGGACTGATGGGAGTGACCTTGGCCCCGATCTTGAGTGCGGCGAAATAGGCGATCACGTACTGGGGGCAATTTAAAAGGAATAAGGCCACCGTGTCACCCTTGGTGACACCCAGGTCTGCCAGGGCTGTAGCGAACCGGTCTACCAGTTCACGAAGTAATCGGTAGCTGATCTTCTTGCCATAGAAGATCAGGGCGATATTATTTTTGTACTTCTCAGTAACCTCGTCAAAGACCTCCGGGATGGTCTGTTCGGTGATTTTGATCTCCGATGAAACCCCTTCAGGGTAAAATTTTAGCCAGGGTTTTTCCATATATAATGCCTTTGTATCCATTTATGCTCTCCTAACAAAAAAGTACCAATTCTAATCTAGCGGTGCTGTACAAACGCGGCATGTCCTGCGGGTTGCCACGTTTCTGATCTTGCACCTGGGGCACTCCTTCTCAATCTTGTCGCGTACCCACGGGAGTACGCCATTCGGCATATAGAGGAGTATCAACAAGATGACAACCGCGAACATTAGCATGCGAAACTCGGGCCAAAAGCGGAAGAACTCCAGCAGGGGAAAAAGGATAAAGACCGCGCCGACAGGCCCATAAATAGTAACTATCCCGCCAAATACGGCCCAGATTACAACCGTGAAAGACAGTGAGACTTCCAGGGTGGAGGGGCCGGCAATCCTCATGAAATGTGCGTAGAGCCCCCCGGATATGCCGGCAAAAAAACCACTGAGGCTGAAGGCCAGAAGCTTGTAGCGGGTAACGTTGATGCCAGAGGTCCGAACAGCCAGCTCATCTTCCCTGATGGCGTGGAAAATAATGCCGGTCTTGGAATCCGTAATCTTCCACATGATGGTGCACAGGCCGAGCATAAGAACAACGGTAATGTAGTAGTCGTACAGGCGGGAACCGGAAAGGCGGCTCAGGCCGGAGACTCCCAACTCTCCCCCCGTGATACCGGGGATAGCGAAGACAATGCCCATCAGGATAATTGGGAAGGCCAGGGTGGTCAGGGCCAGATAGGTGCCCTTGAGCCTGAGGCAGGGAATGCCGATAATCAGCCCGGCCAGAACCGCGGCCAATCCTCCTAAGGGTATGCTGCCCCAGGGAGGTATGTGAACGTGCAGATTCAAGAGGGCGGCAGTGTAAGCCCCCACACCAAAGAAAAGGGCATGCCCGAAATTCATCTGCCCGGTAAAACCGGACAGGAGATCCCAACTGGCTGCGAGGATGGCGAAGATGCTGGTCAGTATCAGGATGCGAAGCAGGTAATGATCCTGAGTAACAACGGGCAGGAAGAGCAGAACCAGAAAGAAAAGCAAAACAACAATCCGGCTGGGCAGTACCAGCACTTCTCCCCTGAACAGGGTGTAGAGTTTGCGCAGATAAAAACCCAGGATGCCCATCTATCTCTCCTCCTCAAAAGCGACGCCAAAGAGGCCTTCCGGCCTGATCAAAAGCACCAAGATCATGACGGACAGCGCCACGGAACCCTTCAGAAAAGCTCCAAGCGGTATTAAAA
>JADFWA010000130.1 GCA_015222855.1 Pseudomonadota bacterium
CTCTTCGCCTGTTTGAGGATTTCTCCCTTTTCGCGCCTTCTTTTCCCTGACAACAAAGCTGCCGCATCCGGAAATCTTTATTTTTTCACCACTTGCAAGATTCTCTTTCATAACATCAAATACCGCTTCCACTATCCCCGCCGAATCCTTCTTTGAAAAACCCAATTTGTCATAAACATTCTGAACTATATCAATCTTTGTCATATCTTCCTCTTTTCCTCCTCAATTCTATGCAGTTTCTTTAGTTGCAACTACTCAGGTAACAAAGGCACTGAAGCGCTAAGGTGTTACCCTGAACCACGTGCTGAACTTGTTTCAGGGTTTTATTGGATTCTGTAAAAGATTCTGAAATAAATTCAGAATGACAATGTCGGCAGTCTTTGTGCCTTTGTGCCTTTGGTACGGGCGTATTGCTATACGCCCCTACACACCTGAGTAGTTACCTTCAGTCTTCCTTTCCTCTGATCCTGGCACCGGTTAACCCGGCAATTCTTTCCACTATCCTGTTGTGTGCCTCATCTACCTCATCATCTGTCAGCGTCCTGTCAGAAGAGCGATATGTAAATCTCAGCGCAGTACTCTTCATGCCCTCAGGAATACCTTTTCCGTAATATACATCGAAAATCGCTGCTTTTTCAAGCAGTTCTTCACTCTCTCCAACGACCAGATCCAGTATCCTTTCACCTTCCATATCCTTACCGACCAGGAAAGCAACATCTCTTGAGCTTATTGGAAATCGGGGAATCTCCCTGTAGAAAATCTCTTCAGTATAATGCATTGCAAGAAAGTCAAAATCAAGCTCAAAAACCACAGCGTTTCTCTTCAAATCCATTTTCTCAAGGACTCCCGGATGAACCTCACCAATAAACCCGATCTTCTTATCATCTACAAAAATTCCGCAGGATTTCCCCGGGTGGAGCAGCGGCACATCAGTACCGGATTTGAATTTCACATCCCTGACCATAAGCCCATCAAAAAGATTTTCCACACACCCCTTCAGATCATAAAAATCGGAAAGCAGCTCCTTCCAGTGCCAGAGATCGTCATACCTGATACCCGTAATCAGCCCCGCAATCTTTTCTTTCTCCAGAGGAAGCTCGCCTTCCTTCTGTGCTATGAATATTTTCCCTTTCTCAAATATCCTGAGATCGAAACAACCGGCATTCGCGTTTTTCCTCATCGTATCAAGCAGGCCATATACGAGAGACGTTCTCATGACCGATTGGTCTTCCGTCAGAGGATTTTTAATCATGACAAATTTTCTGCCTTCGTCATCTTCCTTAAGGCCGAGTATATTTGCCGACTCCGGCATAATAAAACTATAATTTATCACCTCGGAGTATCCCTGTCCGGTGAGGATAACCCTTATCTTTTCTTCAAGGGTCTTCTCCCTGTTCTTTATATCGGTCCTCTCCGGAACCGCGGGTAAAGACATGGGAACACCGTCATATCCGTGGATTCTGATAATCTCTTCAATCAGGTCAATTTCTCTTGAAATGTCAACCCTGAAGGTTGGTGGGGTTACAAGATAACTTCCATCTTCCGTCTTGTTTACGACCATCCCCAAGCTCTTTAAAATCTTTTTGATCTCGCCGGCTTTGACTTTAACTCCAAGAACTTCGTCTACTTTTTTTACTCTGAGGGGGATATTCTCTACGGGTTTTATCTTCCTGGAATATTGATCAATACAATTCCTGCAAATCTTCCCACCCGCAAGGTCGGCAATTAACTGAGCAGTCCTGTTCGACGCCCTGACCACACCCTCGGGATCTACCCCGCGCTCAAACCTGAAAGATGCATCGGTGCTCATTCCAAGCCATTTGGAGGTCTTACGAATTGATGTTGGATTAAAATAAGCGCTCTCCAAAAGTACCGTTCCCGTATCGTCTGTAACCTCCGAATTCATCCCTCCCATTATGCCTCCAATGGCAACCGGCTTCACACCATCGCATATCATCAGGGTATCGGCCTTCAGTATCCTTTCCTTTCCATCCAGAGAAACAAACTCTTCTCCTTCCTGTGCACCCCGGACAACAATCCTGCCCTCTTCCAGGAAACGGAAATCAAAGGCATGTAAGGGCTGACCGAACTCCATCATTACAAAGTTCGTTATATCGACAATATTATTTATTGCACGCAGGCCCACCGCTTCAAGCCTCAACCGCATCCAGTGTGGAGAAGGGCCGACCCTGACATCTTTTATTATCCTGGCGGTATATCTGGGGCAGAGATTTGGGTTAAGGATATCTACAGAGGTAATATCTTTGGTATTTTCTTCTGCTTCCGTAAAAACTATCTCCGGAAGTTTAAGTTTTTTCCCTGTTATAGCGGCAACTTCCCTTGCAATCCCGATAACACTTAAACAGTCAGAACGGTTTGGAGTAATTCCAATATCAAAAACGGTATCTTTCAAGTCCAGGGCATCTGCCAGGTCTTCTCCCAGAGAAAGTCCTCCCGGAAGTATCATTATACCTGCGGCATCCTCCCCGATCCCAAGCTCATCTTCAGAGCAGAGCATGCCTTCAGACTTCTCCCCCCTTATTATGGAACTTTTAATTGTATAGCCGCCCGGGATAGTTGCCCCCACCTGAGCTAATGGAACAACATCCCCCACATTTATATTCTTCGCACCACACACAACGGGATAATTTTCATCTCCCGTTGTAACTTCACATAAAGAAAGTTTATCGGCACCAGGGTGAGACTTTATGGAAAGAATTTTTGCTACGACGACATTGGTGAACTCAGGCCCTGCCTCATCTACAGATTCCACCTCAAGCCCTGCCATGGTCAACCTGTCGGCAAGCTCTCCCGGTTTCAGTTCAACATCAACATAATCTCTAAGCCATCTAAGACTGACTAACATCTTGTATTTCCTTACTCTGAACCCTGAACTCTGAACTCGTTTTAGAATTGTTCCAGAAATCTCCGGTCATTCTCATAAAACAATCTAATATCCGATATGCTGTACTTGAGCATGGCAATTCTCTCAACGCCGAGGCCGAAGGCAAAACCTGATATCTCTTCCGGATCATAACCAACCGTCTTGAAGACTTCAGGATCAACCATACCCGCCCCGAGGATCTCAAGCCACCCGCTTTGGCCGCACACGCGGCACCCGGTTCCACCGCAAATTATACATTGGATATCAATCTCGGCGCTCGGTTCTGTGAACGGAAAGAAACTTGGACGAAATCTCAGGACAGTATCTTCACCAAATACCTGCTGCAGAAAGTACGTCAGAACACCTTTAAGATCACTAAAGGTAATGCCCTTATCAACCCAAAGGCCCTCAATCTGATGAAACATCGGGGTGTGGGATACGTCTGAATCATGCCGGTAAACCTTTCCCGGCGACACAATCCTGACGGGAGGCCGCTGCTTTTCCATAATCCTGATCTGGACGGGAGATGTGTGGGTGCGAAGGACGATATTGTCCTCCACATAAAATGTGTCTTGCATATCCCTGGCGGGATGATCTTTGGGAATGTTAAGGGCCTCAAAATTATAGTAGTCCAGCTCTACCTCCGGACCCTTTGCCACAGAAAAACCGAGCCTTAAAAAAACCTCACATATCTCTTGAGACACCTGGCTTATAGGATGGATTCTTCCATGCCTTACCCCCCTGCCGGGAAGGGTTACATCTATCTTCTCCTGCAGGAGTGCTCCATATTTTCCCTGGGGAGCAAGCTTTTCCAGGGCATTTTCTATCTTCACGGAAAGAGCTTCTTTTATCTCGTTGGAAAGTCTTCCAAGAAGCGGTCTCTCATCAGGTGCGGCATTTCCTATTTTACGAAAAAGTAAAGTAAGAAGACCTTTTCTCCCTAAATATTTTGTTCGTATTGCAAGGAGTTCCTCTTCGCTCCCTGCGGAATTCAACTCAGCTTCCGCTTTTCTCTGAAGCTCCGCAAGGTCTTCTCTCATGCCGCCTGTTCACCTGTCGCAATACTGACAATTTCTGAAAATCCCCGGAAATCGTTAACCGCGAGATCGGCAAGAATTTTCCTGTCTATCTCTACCCCGGCCTTTTTCATACCGTTTATTAATCTGCTGTATGAAATGTTATTCATACGGGCGGCGGCATTTATTCTGATTATCCACAGTTTCCTGAAATCTCTTTTTCTCACCTTTCTGTCTCTATAGGCATACTTCATGGCCCGGTCAACAGCTTCTGTGGCAGTCTTGTATAATCTGCTCCTCGCCCCGAAATATCCTTTTGCCAGCTTGATGATCTTTTTTCTTCTTTTCCTGCTGCTTACACTCTTTTTTACCCTCGGCATCTCTATCTCCTAACGCTGAATATATCAGAATGACAAATCACTTTACTTTTAAGATATTTGCATTCCTTTTGCCTTTAACCCTTTACCCTTAGCCTTTTATCACTACGCATAAGGAATTAACTTTTTAATCCCTGCTACATTAGTCTTGTCCATGACGGCGGACTTCCTTAAGTTCCTCTTTTTTTTAGACGTCTTCTTAGTGAGGATATGGCTGGCAAAGGCCTTGCTCCTCTTTACTTTTCCGGTTCCCGTCAGGCTAAATCTTTTAGCCGCTCCTCTGTGTGTCTTTATCTTTGGCATCAAACTACTCCTATCATTATTTTTCACTTTTTCGGAGATACAACCATCACCATATTTCTTCCTTCAAGTTTCGGATGCTTATCAATAACGCATGTATCTCCCAACTCATTCTTTATCCCCTCCATGATCTCCCTTCCGATATTGGAATACATTATCTCTCTTCCCCGGAACATCATGGTTATCTTCACTTTGTTGTTCTGATCGAGAAATTTCTTTATATGACGAAGTTTAAATTGCAGGTCATGTTCCTCGATCTTCGGCCTCATCCTGATCTCTTTTACCTGAATTGTAACCGCACTTTTCTTCGCTACCTGGAGTTTTTTGCTCTGCTGATACCTGTACTTCCCATAATCCATAATCCGGCATACAGGAGGCGTTGAATTTGGAGCCACTTCCACGAGATCCATACCTGCCTTCTCAGCCTCCGACAGCGCATCCTCCAAAGGCAATATACCCAACTGGTTACCATCGGAGTCAATGACCCTTATGGTATCAGACTTGATTCCACGATTTATTCTTATATTCTTAGCTATGGGTTACCTCCATCATTCATTAATTAAGAGTTAAAAGTTAAAAATTAAGAGTTAGAAATGAAAAATCAAAACAATTTCTGTTTTTTTATTCTTCACTCTTCATTCTTAATTCTTAATTCTTAATTGCGTTACTCATACTTATTACATTTCTCCCTAACCAGGGAAATAAAATTATTTATGCCCATGGCTCCAAGATTTTTTCCATCCCTCTGCCTTGGAGAAATACGGTTAGTTTCAACCTCCCTGTCACCGATCACCAGCATATAAGGGATTTTTTGCATCTGGGCTTCCCTTATTTTGTACCCTAATTTTTCGTTCCTGAAATCTCTTTCCACACGGATACCGGCATCGATGAGTTGATTGCAAACTTCCACACCGTAAGGTATCTGCTTATCCGTCACCGTAAGCAAAACCGCCTGCACGGGCGACAACCATACAGGAAAGGCCCCGGCATAGTGTTCAATCAATACCCCGATAAACCTTTCTATGGAACCCAGAATAACCCTGTGCAGCATAACGGGTCTATGCTTTTCACCATCAGGCCCGATATAGCTAAGATCAAATCTCTCAGGCAGTGTGAAATCACACTGTATTGTTGCACATTGCCAGCTTCTTTTCAGCGCATCCTTAAGTTTAAAATCTATCTTCGGCCCGTAAAAAGCCCCGTCACCTTCATTGACCTCATAAGGCATACCTTTGTCTTTAAGCGCCTGCTCCAGCGCAGAAGTGGCCAGTTCCCAATCCTCATCGGAACCTATCGACTTCTCCGGTCTTGTGCTGAGTTCCACCTCATATTCAAAACCGAAAACATCCATCGTATAATCAACAAAATCGGCAATTGCCTTGATTTCAGAATTGAGCTGCTGTGGCGTACACAATATATGGGCATCATCCTGCGTAAACTGGCGGACTCTTATCAGGCCATGGAGAACGCCTGTCTTTTCATGCCTGTGGACGGTACCGAGTTCGAAATATCTGATAGGCAGATCCCTGTAGCTCCTTATCTTAGCCTTGTATATCAACATGTGAGCAAGGCAGTTCATCGGTTTTATGCCATAGGTCTGGCCCTCAACCTCGGTAAAATACATGTTTTCCCGGTAATGATCAAAATGCCCCGATTTCTTCCAGAGATCACCCTTCAATATCTGAGGTCCTATAACGATTTCATAACCACGTTTCAGGTGTTCTTTCTTCTCCCAATCCTCAATAATCATCCTTAACAGCGCACCCTTCGGATGAAATATGATCAGGCCCGCTCCAACCTCTTCATTAACCTGGAAAAGATCAAGCTCCCTCCCCAGTTTCCTGTGATCCCTCTTTTTCGCTTCTTCAACCGTTAAAAGATACGCCTCAAGTTCCTCATTAGTCGCGAAGCCTGTGCCATAAATGCGCTGCAGCATCTCGTTATTCTCGTCTCCACGCCAGTAAGCACCCGCGACACTCGTAAGTTTGAACGCCTTTATCATACCGGTAGATGAAATATGCGGCCCGCGGCACAGGTCTGTAAATTCCCCCTGACTGTAAAGACTAACACTTGCCACATCCTCCGGCATATCATTCAACAGCTCAACCTTGTATGATTCACCCCCCTTCTCGAATATGGAAACTGCTTCTTCCCTTGAGACCTCCCTGCGGGTAAAAGGGTAGTCGGCAGATATGATCTCTTCCATCTTTTTCTCAATCTTACTGAGGTCTTCAGGGGTAAAGGATTCATCGTATTTAAAATCATAATAAAAGCCATCTTCAACTGCGGGCCCTATGGTAACCTTAACACCTTCAAAGATATCCTGTACAGCTTGGGCCATCACATGGGATATGCTGTGCCTGAGCACACCCAGACCCTCTTTTGAGTTGATATCAACAACTTCCAGGGAAGAATCCCCCTTCACGGAAGAGCTTAAATCCACAAGCATTCCATTAATCTTCGCCGCCACCGCGGAAGTCAGAAGTTCTTCCTTCCATGAAGCGATTATCTCCCTGACAGTTATCCCTCCCGGGTGTAACACGTGAGAACCATCAGGTAAGCTGATCTTTATTTCCGTCATAAGAGGCTTTCCAATTGCCCAAAAATGCACACACATTTTAAGCTACATCTTAACCGTTAATGAACTACCCCGCGGCAAGCCACTGGGTATCAAAATGAGTGTTTTATCTTTTCTATCGCAGCAAGCTGCGGGGAATTAAACCCTGCAGCTTTCGCATCGCCACTTCAAGTGATTAGGGTAATCCGTGTAATCTGCGAAATCTGCGGATTAAAGAAAGGGCATCGCCGGTTATATATTTGCCGATGCCCTCTTAACCCGTTTCAACCTGCCACCACCTGCTAAAGATGGTAGGCACGCAGGGATTTGAACCCTGGACCCCCACCGTGTCAAGGTGATGCTCTCCCCCTGAGCTACGTGCCTATATCCAAATATGCCACTGCCTAACAATAAAACCTTTTTATGTCAAGACAAATATCACGTTGATCACTCGACACTATTTATAAATTTTACCCCTTTTGCCACATAATTCAATCCGGAAATAACGGTAAACAAAGCAGTAACCCAATAGGCCACTTCAACCAGCGGACAATTAAAATCTGCCGGCATACACCTTAACGCAAGGACCAGAAAAAGCGTCAGAAGCTGGAGTGTTGTAGTTATTTTGCTCACAAAAGCGGGACGGATTTCAAAGGAAACAGACATAAAAAAAAGCACGGAAACGCCAAGCAGTATAACAAAATCCCTGCTTACGACAATTACGGTGAGCCAGGCGGGAATCATTCCAAGAATTGACAAGGTCACAAAGGTACTTATAAGCAATGCCTTATCGGCAAGCGGATCCAGATATGCACCCAAAACCGTCTTTTGCTTCAATATCCTCGCAAAAAAACCATCAAGGGCATCGGTAATACCAGCAACGACAAAAACGATAAGTGCATTAAGAAATGACCCTTGGATCAAGAATATAACAAGAACCGGGACAAGGAATATCCTTATCAGGGACAAAAAATTCGGTATGTTCATATCTTACAACAAGTTATCCCTTGATCTGTTCCAGTCAACCCAATCGTTTCTATCCTCTTCCACGGTAAAATCCCGAGGTTTCTCGGCCGTGCCATCTCCTCTTATCCTGATCTGCTGCATCGACTTAATGATGTAAGTCCACTCCTCCAGCGTCACTTTTTCAGGCCCGGGAACCGGGGTTGGTCCCGGAATCTTATGCGGGGCCTTGATTGTCTTTGGCGGCTCAATAACCTTTCCGCGTCCCGTAACGTATACCACACCATCGTATACCCTTACCAGAACCGACTTATCATCACTTACATTCATTCTGTATACCGTTCCCCTGACCCCGGCAACCGCATTTTCACAGGACAATTCAAAATTAGTTTTTGCACCCAAAATCCTGCTCACATTTGCCCATGTCCTGCCCAGAGTCAAATGAACCTTAACATTTTTGACACTTGATTTCTCACCACAGTCAATCTGAAGTATCCTGAAACGGGTGTTGTCCGCAAAGCGGAGAATCGTATTATCACGCAAGACAATTTCCAGTCTTGATTTCGACCCGGTATCTACCCTGTCCCCCCCCTTCAGAATATGTCCAACCTTCAACAGGCGCCATTCATCTTCACCCTTCGGAACAACGGAGGCAATCCCATCGAGAAGGGCGACCTTCGCCTCTCCACTGCCGATCTTCACCGTCATGAGCCTTCTGGCGCAAACATCCTGTGAAGACAAGATAAAGACAAGAAAAATTGTCCAAAACAAAAATATGGCGTTCCTGAATGTCATCTTCAACTCTTTTTATGAAAATTATCCGCAGATTACGCAGATTCCCGCAGATTCGTAGGTTGGGTTTCGTCCCTCAACCCAACCTACAATC
>JADFWA010000131.1 GCA_015222855.1 Pseudomonadota bacterium
TAATGGTGAATCGCTTAGACAGCCGAGACGGCTGTCCTACGGGATGGGGAGGACAGACTTTATTTTCAATGTCTATTTTTGGGACATCCAACTACCCATACCTGAGTAGTTACAACCAATGAAACTAACTGAACTAATAAAACTGTTCTGTTTTTCTTTGTGCCTTTGTGCCTTTCTTACAATAATATCTCGTCCGAGTCTTCCATCTTGAAATCAACCATGACCTGTTTGTCATCCAGACTCATACCGGACACTTGGTCAAACATCTCTTCGCACTCTTTTGAAACCTTTTTATGAAACAGATAAAGAGGAATATCCATGGGACAGGCCCGCGAACACTCTCCGCAATCGATACACCTTCCCGCCAGATGATAGAAGCGGGTCAGATGAAACATGAGATTACTTTCGAGAGACGGCGATTTATCGGCCCACCGGGGTTGAGACTGGTCGACAAAACATGGGTCACAGTAACACATGGGACAGGCTTTGCGGCACGCGTAACAGCGTATGCACTTTGAGAATTCCTTGCTCCAGAACTCCCACCGCGCGTCATTATCCATCTCTTCCAGCTCCTTCAGGACATCATAGGGCGAGCCATCGCTGTGCTCCGGGACTTCATCCCCGAGGAGAATATCGTATAAAACAGGATTGGGTAAATCGCATGTTGTATTCTTATCTATTGCCTTTCCGGTTTTGACATCAATCATATACCGATAGGGGATACCCAATATCACGATATCCTCTCTCTTTACCTTCTCCTCCTGCATAAGCACGATCAATGCCCTGCTGTCACAACTTTTTACTGCTACAGCAATTTTAGTCCCAGAAGGATATTCAGTAAGATATCTGGTCATATTAAAGGTGCAATATTCATCGAATATAATGTTATCTACATCAGAAACAGTCTTGGCGGCATAGGGCATCGGGTGTTTCTCATCATATCCCCTGCCATATGCGAGAACGACCTCCACATCACCGCTTTCCAGAAGTCTCTTTGCCTCCTGCTTCAGTCTGTTTTCAATATCTTTCATGTCTCAATATCCCTTTTCACCTTGAACCTGGTCTGCGGTCCTAACGCCCTGATTTCTTCGGTAAACTCTTTCACAACCTCGGCAAATTTAATCCCGTCAGAAGCCGATATCCACTCAACACGAAATCTCTTTGGCTCCAGGCCGGCAAACTCAAGTATCTTCCTGGTTATGGCAAGCCTTCTTCTGGCGTAGTAATTACCGGTTGAATAATGGCAATCCCCCGGCTCACAACCGCCGATCAGCACACCATCCGCACCCAACTGAAAGGCCCTGAATATAAAGGCCGGATTGACACGGCTGGAACACATAACACGAGCAACCCTCACATTATGAGGATATTGCACCCTCGTCGTACCGGCCAGGTCAGCGCCCGTATAGGTGCACCAGTTACATGCTATACCCAGTATCTTGGGCTCAAATTCCATAATTATTCCCCCCTAACCCGGATAAACCGGAAATCCGAAGCACGAAACTCGAAATACGAAACAATATCGAATGACAACAACTCAAAATATAAAAACGATAAGGAATTGCAGCCTTTTTATATAACCGCCACGTACGGGCGTATCGCGATACGCCCCTACCTCCAAAGTTTTGAACATTCGAACATTTGATATTCGGATTTGTTTCGAATTTCGATATTCGAATTTCGAATTTATTTTCTGCTTACAGCTAAATTCTTTTGCCAATTTTGCAAGAACTTTACAATTAAGGAACTAATATTCCATCAACCCTTCCATCTCGCCTATAAATTGATCATTGGTGAAATGACGCGCGATAATCGCCCCTGTCGGGCAGGATGCCGCGCAAAGACCGCAACCCTTACACAGGGCTTCATTTATCTCAGAAACATTCTTTTCGATATCAAAGGAAGGAGCGCTATAAGCACAGACCCTCACGCAATTCTGGCACCCGCAGCATGCATAGGGATTAATATATACGGTCGCGGCCTCCAGCTCCAGCTGCTCTTTGCCGACAATAGTCAGCGCTTCCGCTGCCGCGCCAATTGCCTGGGCTACTGTATCCGGTATATCCTTTGGCCCCTGACAGGCCCCCGCGAGAAACACACCGTCCGTAGTGGTTGCCAGAGGCTCCAGTTTAGGATGTTTTTCTCTGAAGAAGTTATCTTTATCCACGCCGATATTTAAAATCCTGGCAACCTCTCCGGCATCGGCCTGGGCCTCCATAGCAGACGCCAGAACAACCATATCAACGGGCAAACGCATGAACTGATTCGACAATGTATCCTCGACCTCGACGATAAGTTTCCCTTCTTCCTCAGGACTGACTGTCACATCCGTCACCCTGGCTGCTTTCCCACGGACAAATCTTACATTCTCCTCA
>JADFWA010000132.1 GCA_015222855.1 Pseudomonadota bacterium
AAGTATGGGCTCTTGAAGCTTATGGAGCGGCAAACACCCTCCAGGAACTTCTTACAATCAAGTCTGACGATATGGCAGGACGGGCGAAGATCTACGAAAGCATTGTTAAGGGAGAGCCGGCGTCAAGTGCTGGAATTCCTGAATCCTTCAATGTACTGGTACAGGAACTTCGTGGTCTTGCCCTCGATATGGTTATCTATGATTCCAAGGGGAAACAGGTCCCTTTGAGCGAGCGGGACAAAGAGCTTATCAACAGGCAGGGATCCCAATTTTAGGAGAGCGAAATGAGAGACATGCAAGATTTTGACCATATCATGATAAAACTTGCATCTCCGGACCAGATTCGGGCCTGGTCATACGGAGAGGTAAAAAAACCGGAAACTATCAATTACCGCACTTTACGGCCGGAAAAGGATGGTCTTTTCTGCGAGCGTATCTTTGGTACTACGAAAGAGTGGGAATGTTACTGTGGTAAATTCAAGTCCATTCGGTATAAAGGAGTCATCTGTGACCGATGCGGCGTCGAAGTAACCCACTTCAAGGTCCGCCGGGAACGGATGGGGCATATTGAACTCGCAAGCCCGGTGTCTCATATCTGGTACTACCGTTCAGTTCCTTCCAGGATGGGGCTCCTCCTCGATCTCTCTATCGCTGCTCTCAGGTCCATCCTATACTACGAAAAGTACATCGTCATTGACGCGGGTGATACGGATCTGAAAAAGATGGAACTCCTGTCCGAAGAGGAGTTCATGGAAACCCGTGAGCGATATGGAGTGAGTTTCACTGCCGGCATTGGTGCCGAAGCGGTAAGGACCCTCCTTGAGAACATGGACCTTGATGTACTGGCGACGGAACTTCGCGTAAAAATGATCGAGAAAGGTGCCAAAGCTGATAAACGGCTCCTGAAGCGGATCGAGATTGTGGAGAGTTTCCGGGATTCCGATAACAAGGCGGAGTGGATGATTCTGGATGTTATTCCTGTCATTCCCCCGGAGTTGCGCCCCATGGTGCAGCTCGATGGCGGCCGTTTCGCTACCAGTGACCTAAATGATTTATACCGCAGGGTGATAAACAGAAATAACAGACTTAAACGGCTCATGTCCCTCCATGCTCCCGATATCATTATCCGGAACGAAAAGCGGATGCTCCAGGAGGCTGTTGACGCTCTCTTTGATAATAGCAAGAAGAAAAGGGTAGTAAAGGGCGCTTCCAACAGGCCTCTTAAGTCCCTTTCCGATATGCTTAAAGGGAAGCAGGGACGGTTCAGGCAGAATCTTCTCGGCAAGCGGGTCGATTATTCCGGCCGTTCGGTTATTGTTGTTGGTCCAGAGCTCAGGCTGCATCAGTGCGGCCTGCCTGCAAAGATGGCGCTCGAGCTCTATAAACCCTTCATTATGAAGAAGCTTGTTGAAAAGGATGTGGTTTATAATATTAAAAAGGCGAAAACCCTTGTAGAGCAGGAAACCAGTGAGGTTTGGGCAGTGCTTGATGATGTGGTAAAGGAACATCCGGTACTTCTCAACCGCGCGCCTACCCTGCACCGTCTGGGAATCCAGGCCTTTGAGCCGGTTCTTGTAGAGGGAAAGGCAATAAAACTCCATCCCTTGGTCTGTGTTGCCTATAATGCAGACTTTGACGGAGACCAGATGGCGGTCCACGTGCCTCTTACTCAGGCAGCGCAGATTGAGTGCTGGACCCTGATGCTTGCGTCCAATAACCTGCTTAATCCGGCAAATGGCCACCCGATTGTATTCCCCTCCCAGGATATGGTTCTTGGAATCAACTACCTTACGAAAAACAAGGAAGGGGTTAAAGGAGAAGGAAAATACTTTTCCGATTACAATGAAGTAATTATGGCTCTCGATGTGAGAGCTGTGGATTATCACGCCGTTATCAAAGTGAGAATGAAAGGGGAATGGGTCGAAACCACTCCGGGGCGGCTTATTTTTAATGAACAGATGCCGGAAGAGGTTCCATTTGTAAACCGCACACTGGGGGATAAGGAACTTCGAAAACTTATTGCTGATTGCTATACCGAAAACGGTCCCGCGGTTGTTGTAAAGATGCTCGACTCCATTAAGGATCTCGGATTTAAATACGCCACTATCTTCGGCGCAACTATCGGCCTCGATGACATCGTTATCCCTCCGGAAAAGAAGGAGATGATTGAAGCTGCTAATTCCGAAGTTCATGAGATTCAGAACCAGTATCTTCAGGGGCATATTACCCACGAAGAAAGATATAACCGGGTTGTAGAGGTCTGGAGTAAAACCAACGAAGACCTTACGAATGTGCTGATGAAGACCTTGAAGAATGATCGTGACGGCTTTAACCCTGTTTACATGATGGCTGATTCGGGAGCCCGGGGCAGCCGGACTCAGATCAGGCAGCTCGCGGGTATGCGTGGTCTGATGGCAAAACCTTCCGGAGACATTATCGAGCTGCCTATCCGGTCCAATTTTAAAGAGGGTCTTTCGATAATCGAATTCTTCATCTCTACTAACGGCGCCCGAAAAGGCCTTGCGGATACAGCGTTGAAAACCGCCGATGCCGGATATCTTACCCGTCGTCTTGTTGATATTGCCCAGGATGTGGTGGTAAACGAAGATGATTGTGGTACTATCAACGGTATTGAACAACATGCCATAAAGGATGGTGAAGAGGTTGTCGAGTCTCTGGCTGATCGTATTACCGGGCGGTTTACCCTTGAACGGGTAAAACATCCAATTACCGGAGAGGTTATCATCGATGTGAACGAAGAGATCACCGATGAACTTGCTCAGAAGATTGAAGATCTTGGTATCGAAAGTGTTCGGATCAGAACAGTTCTTACCTGTGAGGCGAAGCATGGGGTCTGCCGGAAGTGTTACGGCCGAAATCTGGCTACGAATAAAACTGTTGAGATTGGTGAAGCGGTTGGTATTATCGCTGCCCAGTCTATCGGCCAGCCGGGTACCCAGCTTACCATGCGTACCTTCCACATTGGAGGGGCGGCAACTAAAATAGTAGAGGAAAACAGGACCTACCTGAAGTACGCAGTCTTGATAACAGAGATAGCCGGTTCTGTCGTAACCTTGGAAAACGGCGACATTCTCTTTACCCGAAAAGGG
>JADFWA010000133.1 GCA_015222855.1 Pseudomonadota bacterium
GAACACCATTCAGACATCAGATCTATGTATGCCTGGTAATCTTCATCGTTGAAGAAGGTCTCCTGACGACGATTTCCACGTTGAGTTATGTGGTGGGGAAACCCCGGAGCCACTACTCGTGCAATTCTTGCCATAAAAGAAAATTATACTTGTACTATCATTAAGTCAAGAATTAAGTATGGTGTCCCCGGAATTACTTGATTTCTTATATCATTATTATGATTCAGGGCATAGTTTTTCCTGAATTTTCCTTGACATCTCATATCCATAGACTATACCGTATCTTAAGTTAACTAAGATACCATGTTCCGGGAGGTAAATATGGAAAAGACTCTGGGCGTCGAAGAGGCAAGAAAGAATTTGGGTTATCTTGTCGATGATGTCAGAATGAGGGGAGAGTTTTACATTATCAGCAAGAAGGGGAAACCTGCGGCAGCTATCGTTCCACTGGAAGTTGCCAGGAAACATCAGGAATCTAAAAAGGCACTGCTCCGGATGATCGAAGAAGTTCACGAGAAAAATAAGGGTATGAAAGCGGACGAAATAGAGAAATTGATCTCGGAAGCGGTAAGAACTGTTCGGATTCTGAATGTCAATGATTAGAGTTGTTCTTGATACCAGCCAGATTGTTTCCGCCCTGATAAATCCCGGAGGCCTTGCCTGCGAGATCCTGATCAGCTCCGGGCTTCAAGGAGAGCAAAAAAATGAGCTGGTTACTTCAGAAGAGATATTAACTGAGATCGAAAGGGTCTTGAATTATCCCCGTATAAAGAAGCTCCACGGCTGGTCCGGGGAAAGGATTGGCCTGTTTTTGAACTTACTCAAAGAACATGCCTCTATTGTTGCCACAAAGCCTCCCTTTAAAAAAATTGTCCTCTCAGATCCGGAAGACGACAAGTTTTTTCATACAGCTATCCAGGCCGGGGCATCGTATATCATCAGTAGAGACGAACATCTATTAAAAATAAAGGAGTACGGGAATGTCAGAGTATTAAAACCGAAGGTCTTCATCTCGGCAATGAGGAACAATGCTCTTTGATTTAAATAGGTTGCTGAAGATGTGACCCTCTTTCCCCTCGAATCCGTTTAAAAGCAAGACATGACCCCAATAAATGCAATAAATAAAAAAGGAGGCTGTTTATGAAGACTGTTTCAAAATTGATCTTTCTGCTTTTCGTATTATTGATTTTGACATATCCCGTATCGGTACGGGCAATCCCTGTTCAGGTTGAAGGATTGCCGAAGCCGGATGAACTGGTCCTGAAGGCGGATAAGGATATTTCCTATAGCGTCTGGGTTGCCGGGCAGTACCTGAAGGCGGGCAAATTCAAGGAGGTTGTCATCATCTGCGAGCGGGTTCTCGCTGTAAAGCAAAGCCATATCCAAGCGCTTGCCCATCTGGCAGCCGCGCACAGGGGTCTCGGAAACGAAGAGATATTTCAAAGGGAAGCGAGTCTCATCAGGAAGCTTAATCCCGAATCCCCCGCCCTGTACCTTTCTCTGGCCGCAACCTATACAGCACTCAATGACTTAAAAAGTGCTGAAGGTTCTTATCAGCAGGGACTAAAAACCGCTGCGGATAAAACTCAACTCCGCATGGGCCTCGCTGCCCTGTACCTCGAAAAGGGGCGACTTAAGGAGGCTTCCGACCAGTACCTGGAGGTTCTGAAGAAAAAGAACCTTGAACCGAAACACTTTCTCAACGCCAACTTTGCCCTCTGCCGGATCGGCCTGCAACAGAAAGAATATGATAAGGTCATCAAGCGGGCCGGGATGGTCACGGATCTGTACCCACCGATACCACAGGGCTACCTGTTTCTGGGATCCGCCTGTCTCGGAAAGGGCAAAACGGATGAGGCGATAAATGCGTACAAGAAACTATTGAAGATCAATCCCAAGTCGCCTGTATCCTATCAGGAACTGGCCCTCATATACACCGATAAGCTCAGCGACTACCAGAATGCCCTTTATTATGCTAAAGAGGTTGCCCGTAAATTTCCGAAAGATGCCAAATCGCAGGATGTCCTCGGCTGGGTCCATTATCAAAATGGTAAATACTTGAGTGCGCTCACTCAGTTTAAGACGGCCGTCCGCCTCGAGGAAAAGAATCCCCAGTATTACTACCATTTAGGATTGGTACACCAGAAAATGGGAAATAAAGCAATGGCAAAAGATGCCTTTCGTCAGGCCCTCGGTCTTGTTGGATCAGGAGGTTCAAAGGCGTTTGCAGAAGAGTTAAAAAAACTAATCGGTCAGTGTAATTAGTTCCGCTCAAGGAGACCTTTGAAAAAAAGTTCTCTCAAGTAAAAAGCCGCCCGGAAAATAACTTTCGGACGGCTTTTTCTTTTTTGTATCCCTGGATTCTGCAATATAACAAGAACCC